>DATHXP010000261.1:0-15118 GCA_035459605.1 Halomonas sp.
GGGGCCGTCCCCCCCGAAGAGGTGACACGATCACGATCAATGGAGAAAAGCCGGTGGGTCAGCACCACCTTGGGATAGGCCTCCTGCATGGCGATCAGGCTCTCCCAGTGGGTGCTCACCTCGTAGCCGTCCAGCAAGCCCGCCTGAGCCAGCGCCCAGCTCCCGGTGCAGACCGCACCCAGGCGCCGCGACTGCCGCGCCTGGGTCTGAAGCCAGGCGACATGTTCGGGCTTGATGCTGCGCTGATGCGCGACGCCGCCGCAGACGATTACCGTATCCAGTCTGGAGGGCGTCGAGAGAGCCAAGTCGGGGGTCACCTGGAGGCCATCGCTGGCGCGAACCGGCGCACCGTCCAGGCTCAGGGTGTACCAGCGGTAGAGCTTGCGTCCCGTCAGCTGGTTGGCCATGCGCAGCGGGCCAGTGGCCGATGCCAGCGAAATCAGCGTGAAGTTGTCCAGGAGCAGAAAACCCAGCGTCTGCGGAGCAGCTATGCAACTGCGCATCTTAGAATGAGAAGCGGCTGCCATGGAATGCCTCCAGTATTGGCCCCCTCAACCCAAGCATGATGAGACAAATGAGCGGGCTGTTGTTATCAGTTATATTTATACATCCGCGCAGCCGCCAAGGCTATGCAGCGGGTCATTACCGGCCACGGCGCGCTGGCGGCCCCATGGCCACGGCCGTCACTCTTGCCTCGAAGAATATCTCCCCGTCGACGTCATGCTCGACTCGGTTCTCGTCGATCTCGAAGCTCAGCTCCACCGTCGCGGCGCCCGCCCGCCGGGCCAGCACCTCGGCACGCGCGGCGGCCGATTCCCGCGCCGTGGCGTAGGCGGCCTCCAGCGTGGCGTGATCGCTCGGGCCCTCGGGCAGGAAGGTGCGAAAGCAGCCGCGAACCGGCTGCAGAACCGAGACGTGAACCCGCTGCACTACCTGGGCAAGCAAGGTACCCACGGCGTTGGCCACTTCTCCCTGCGGCGGAAGCACGACCTCGGCGCTTAGCGCCTCACCGACCGATGGGTAGTACGTGGCGGCCGGTCCGCCTACCGCCACGATCGGTGCCGTCGGCGAGAAGTTGAGCGAGAAGATCGAGGAGGTCGAATCGGCGCTGGAGCGACCGCGCAGGACCAGCGCTGCCAGCGAAGCCGCCAGCCGCTCCTGGCGGCCATCGATATCGGCATCGTGCAGCCCGGCCTCGATCAGCTTGGCAGAGATCGCCTTGATCACCCGGCCGAACACCTCCCGCGCCGGCGCTTTTGCATCACCGTCCGGCCAGCGGCCTACGCCATACTGACGGCGCATGCGCCGGGACCAGATGATCGCTGCTAGGCGTGCGGCCTCGACGTCCCAGTGATGCGAGGTGCCCAACACATGGGCCGCGTCGGTGGGCGTGAAGCCGCTGAAGATCACCAGCCCGCGACGCTCCAGGCGGGTCAGCGCCCGGGCCAGCCAGCGCTCCTCCTCCACGGCACGCAGCATTTCCACCGGCCTCTCGGCCAGACGCTCCCAGGCCTCGCGCTCCTCCCGCGAGAGCTGGCCAAGCAGCGCCTCGTCGTGCTGCAGACGCATGGCGAAGCGACAGTGGCTGCTGCCGGGCAGCAAGTTCTGTTGACGCAGCAGCGCCTGGTGGAGCTCGGGATACTGGTGCACCAGCAGGCTCATGGGCACCACGCGACGGGGGCCAATGGCGATACCTCCGCCCGGATCGAAGATGACTTCGCTGTCACCGCCCAGGCCGACGGAGTAGAGCTTGATCGCCTCCACCATGGGACGCCAGTCGCCTACCCTGGCCCCGTCGAAAGCGAGCACCGGGCGGCCATCTCGCACCACGGCGATGTCCGTGGTGGTGCCGCCCATGTCGGCGACAATCAAGTTGCGGCGACCGCTCAGCAGCATGGCGCCATTGACGCTGGCCGCGGGCCCGGACAGCACGGTGGTGATCGGCTGCAGCATGGCACTGTCGGCAGAAACCAGCGACCCATCCCCCTTCACGATCATCAGCGGCGCAGGAATCCGGTGCCTGCGCAACAGTCCACGCACCGCTTCGATGAGCTGTTGCACGTAGGCGATCATGCGCGCGTTGAGCGCCGCGGTCATGGCGCGGCGCGGTGCTCCCAGCGATGCCGCCAGCTCGTGGCCACAGGTCACCGGCTTGCCGGTCAGCGCGGCCACGAGTTCGGCGGCACGCTGCTCGTGAAGCGGATTACGGATACTGAAGGAGGCGGATACCGCGAACGCCGACACCTGCTCCCGCCACTCCAGAACCGCCTGCCGCAGGCGCGATTCATCGAGCGGAGCGAGCTCCTGGCCGTCGGCATCATGGCCGCCGTCGACGCGGACCAGACTGCTGGCGCCCAGCAGCGGGACCAGGCCCGTCGCCTGCACCTGGCGGTCATCATAGCCGATCAGCAGCACACCGATTGGGGTTCCCTTGCCTTCGACCGCCGAGTTGGTCGTCAGCGTCGAGGACAGCGACACCAGGTCAACCCGTGACAGCAGGTCGGCCGGTAGCGCTGCCAGGGCATCGGCGATGCCCTGCTGGAGATCCAGACGCGTGGTCAGGCGTTTGGCCATCGCGACGACCCGGTCGGCCTCATCCAGGAGGACCGCGTCGGTAAAGGTGCCGCCGGTATCGATGCCCAGCCGATAGCCCATCATGGCCTCCCCTCAGACCCGCTGGCGGCGGCGCCGTCGGCCGCCGCGCGAGGCGGCGGTGTCCGCCCCCGTCGTCGCCGGCAGGGCGACCTGGGCACTCAGCCGCGGGAAGGGATCGCTCTTGTGTGGAATCGCCATGGCGCTGATGAAGTGTTCCTGGAAGCGCGGCTGGGTGGCGGTTTCCACCTTCTCCACGCGGCGCACCACCGCCTCGATTTCACGGCGCGCCTTGCGGCTCAGCAGGGCGATGCGCGCTCCCGTGCCGGCGGCGTTGCCCGCCGCGGTGACATGGTCCAGATCGCAGTCGGGGATCAGCCCCAGGATCATGGCGTACTTGATGTCGATATGGGCGCCGAAGGCCCCGGCCAGGCGAATGCGATCGACGTGCTCGGTGCCGAAGTGCTCCATCAGCAGGCGGATACCGGCGTAGAGCGCCGCCTTGGCCAGCTGGATGGCGCGAATGTCGTTCTGGGTGATGGCAAGGGTCCGCGTCGCGTCGCGATGCAGCACGTAGGCAAAGGTGCGTCCGTCGGCCACGATGCGGTCGCTGCGCGCCGCCAGGCCACCCTGCACGACGCCGTCCTGGTTGATGATGCCGGCCAGATACATCTCGGCGATGACCTCGATGATGCCCGAGCCGCAGATGCCGGTGACCCCGTGCGAGGCCACGGCCTCGTCGAAGCCCGGCTCGTTGGACCAGCGCTCGCCGCCGATCACCTTGTAGCACGGCTCGAGCGTCAATGGATCGATGCGTACCCGCTCGATGGCGCCGGCGGCGGCCCGCTGCCCACCGCTGATCTGGGCGCCCTCGAAGGCCGGACCAGTGGGGCAGGAGCAGGCCAGCAGCCGATCGCGGTTGCCCAACACGAGCTCCGCATTGGTGCCCACGTCGACCAGCAGCATCAGCTCCTCACCCAGGTAGGGCGTCTCGGAGAGGATCATCCCAGCGGCGTCCGCCCCCACGTACCCGGCGATGCACGGCAGGCCGTAGACCCGGGCGTTGGGGTGGATGACCAGCTCCATCTCGGTGGCCCACAGGCCGTCGATGGCCTCGTCGGTGGCCAGCGCGAAGGGCGCGCCGCCCAGCTCCAGCGGATTGATACCGAACACCAGGCTCTGCATGATCGGGTTGCCGACGACGGTCGCCTCGAGGATGGCGTCCACGTGTACATCCGCCACGGTGGCCAGTTCCACGGTGATCTCGTTCAAGGCATCACGCACCGCGCGTATCAAAGCCTGGTCGCCGTCGGCGTTCAGCATGATGTAGGAGACCCGGCTCATCAGGTCCTCGCCGTAGCGGATCTGCGGGTTCATGCGCCCCGCCGAGGCGACCACTTCGCCGGTCTGCAGGTTGCACAGGTGCGCGGCGATGGTCGTCGAGCCCACGTCCACCGCCATGCCATAGACCTGCGACTGGAAGCCCGGCCACACGCCGATGAGGCGGCGGTCGTCGTAGACCGCCACCGTCACGCCCCAGCCACCCCCGCGCAGCGCCTGCTGCAGCTGCTGGACGACACGGATGTCGGTTTCCAGCTCCGTCAGGTGGCATTCGTAGGCCAGGGCGTCCTTGAGGCGGCGCAGGTCGGACGCCGGCAGCTGCAGGTCGGGCTGCTGCACCGTGACGTAATAGAGCCGGACGATGGGATCGAGTTCGATGTCCAGCACCTCGGCCCGCTTGCGCACGATCTGGCGGTGCACCTGGCTCGACGCGGGCACATCGATCACGACGCTGCCGAGCAGCCGGGCCGAGCAGCTCAGCCGCCGCCCGTCGCGCAGCGGCCCGCGGCGCGTCTCCCAGGCCTGTTCGGTATCGCTCTTGGCGCTGAGATGATCCGGCCACGACGCGACCCCGTGCTTGGCGAAGTGCCCCTCGCAGAGGTCGACCTGGCAGCGGCCGCACAGCCCGCGCCCGCCGCACACCGAGTCGATGTCGACCCCCAGCGCACGGGCGGCCTCCAGCAGCGGGGTGCCCACCGGGAAGCGCCCGCGGCGCCCCGAAGGGGTGAAGACGACGAGCGCCTCGTCGGCATCGGACATGGGAGCCTCCGTCCAGCAGGAATTCGATCAGGGAAGCGAAGCGCCCTCGGCGAGGCGCTTCGCTCGTTCGCTGCTATGGTTTGGCGACACTCCGCGCTCAGGTGCTGACGCGGCGCCGGCGGGTCTGGCGCCGCCCGCGCCCCTCGGCGCCATCCGCCCCCGCGGCCGGCGGCTCACGAAACTTGTGGATCCAGCGCATGCAGTCGGGGTCGTGCCCCATCATCACGTCGGCGCCCATGATGGAGGTCATGATCTCCGCGTGCAGCGGGTTGGTGATCGCCGAAGTCAGCCCCGAGGCGATGGCCATGCTCATGAAGGCCGCGTTGATGCCGTTGCGGTTGGGCAGGCCGAAGCTGACGTTGGAGGCTCCGCAGGTGGTGTTGACCTTGAGTTCCTGCTGCAGGCGGTGGCACAGCGCGAACACCTGACGCCCGGCGCTTCCCACCGCGCCGATCGGCATCACCAGCGGGTCCACCACCACGTCGCTGGCCGGAATGCCGTGATCGGCAGCGCGCTCGACGATCTTCTTGGCCACGGCGAAGCGCACGTCGGGGTCATGGGAAAGGCCGCTCTCGTCGTTGCTGATCGCCACGACCGCCGCGCCGTGCTTCTTCACCAGCGGCAGGACCGCCTCGAGGCTCTCCTCTTCGCCGGTCACGGAGTTGACCAGCGCCTTGCCCCGGTAGACCGCAAGCCCGGCCTTGAGGGCCTTGATCACCGAGGAGTCGATGCACAGCGGCACGTCGGTTAGCGACTGCACCAGCTCGATGGTCTGCGCCAGGATCGCCGGCTCGTCGGCCAGCGGGATGCCGGCGTTGACATCGAGCATGTGCGCGCCGCTGGCGAGCTGGGCCTCCACGTCCTGCACCACCCGGGAGAAGTCGCCGGCGGCCATTTCCGCAGCGAGCTGCTTGCGGCCGGTGGGGTTGATACGCTCGCCGATGACCACGAAGGGCCGTTCGAAGCCGATCACGACTTCCTTACGCTGCGAACTGATGACGGTATCGGTCATGGTACTTCCTCGATGAGGGATGTTGTTGTGGGGTATGGGGCGTCGGGGGATTCGGGATTGAGTTCCGCCGGGTTGTCGCGACCCGGATACCAGGGCACGCGTCCCTCCAGCACGCCAGTGCCCTCGATGATCTCCGCCACGCTGTGCTCCTGGCGGTAGGCCATGATGTGGGCGCCGCTAACGCCCGGTATCTCGCGGATCTGGTGCAGCAGGTCCATGCACAGCCGCTTGCCCTCCTCCTTCTGGTTCTTGGCGCCCTCGAGGCGCGCAATCATGGCATCCGGGATGCGCACGCCGGGAACGTTGTCGCGAATCCAGCGGGCGCTGCGCGCCGAGGCGAGCGGGCCGATACCGGGCAAGATGAAGACGCGGTCCGGCCCCTCGAGCAGTCCCAGGTCGCCCACCTTGAGCATGAAGTCGCGCAGCCGGGGGATATCGAAGCAGTACTGGGTCTGGATGAACTGCGCTCCGGCGGCGATCTTCTTGGCCAGCCGATGCGGCCGCCACTCCAGGGGCGGCACGAAGGGGTTCTCGGCAGCACCGAGGAACAGGCGCGGTGGCATGTCGATCTTGCGCCCGCTCTGAAAGCGGCACTCGTCGCGCATGCCGCGGGCGATCTCCAGCAGCGACATGGAGTCGAGATCGAACACCGGCTTGGCCTGGGGGTGGTCGCCCGCCTGGACGCCGTCGCCGGTCAGGCACAGCAGATTGGCCGCGCCCATGGCCGCCGCGCCGAGGATCTCGCCCTGGATGGCGATGCGGTTGCGGTCGCGGCACGAGATCTGCAGGACGGTGGCGTAGCCCACCCGGGTAAGCAGCGAGCAGACCCCGACGCTGGACATGTGGCAGTGCGCCCCGGAGCCGTCGGTGGCGTTGATGGCATCCACATAGCCGTCGAAGATCGCCGCGCGCTTGAGCACCTCGGCCGGGTCGGCCGAATCTGGCGGATCGATCTCGCTGGTGATGGCAAACTTGCCGGCGCGCAGCACCCGCTCGAGACGCCCGGGCGAGACGTGACCCGGCAGGATGGGCAGGGCGTAGCCCGGCACGGGCTCGTCATCGAATTTCATTTCACGGCTCCAGCGTCGGCGCTGTCACGCGGCTGATTGGTCAGCTGGCGCACCACGCGCAGCCAGGACGAAGACCCCTTCAGGCGGAAATCCACGGGCTGCTGCACCACCCGGATGCGGTCGCCGTGCTTCATCCGGCGGCTGCCCTCCCACGCCTCGACCCACACGCAGCGCATCTCCGGCTTGATCTCGCAGTGCCCGTTGGCGCGCACCCCCCCGCAGGGGCCGTTGCGCAGGTTCTTGGGGCAGTTCATGGGACACGACATGCCGGTGGCGGAGAGCGTACACTGGCCGCACATCTGGCAATCGAAGAGCAGACCCTTGACGCCCTTCTCGACGATCCTGACCGGGGCTTCGGCCCGCTCATAGCCGATCCGGCGCCACAGCGGATGCAGCTTCACCAGCAGCGGCTCGAACAGCCGGTAGGTGATTTCAAAGGCTCTGGAATGGCGAACCACCCAGCGGCGAATCTTGTACATGTCATTCATCCTCGCTCACCGTGAGCCGATGTCAGGACACGGCGCCCGGTGCGGCCATCTCGCCCCTCGACGGTGGCCACCGCTCCGACGAAGCGGACCAGGGAGGTCTCCAGCTCACCGTAGCCGGTATGCCGATATTCGAAGGCGAGCCCCAGCCGCTCGGCGGCACGCCGGGCCGCCGCCTGCAGCGCGGGATCGTCACGCTGCGAGAGGTAGACGAGCCGCCGATACTGGCCGAAATAGAGGCTCGTAAGTTCGGGATGCCGCGCGATGCCGAGCTCCTCGATGACCAGCCGGTCGAAGTGGCGCGCCAGGAAATCGGTCAGGTAGAAGGTGCCCGGTTCCCGTTCGCTGAGCGCTGCTATCACCGACTCGCCGGCATAGACGTCGTAGCAGTGCGCCCCCGGCAGCCTATCCACCTTGTATTCCGCCAGGACCCGATCCAGCCTTCCGCCCGTGCCGCAATCCGCATACGCCACCAGGATACGCGGCTGACCCGCTGCCTGATCCAGCTTCCTGCGCACCGCATCGGGGATCTGCTGCGGGCGATTGTGAAGATCCGCCGGCAGGCACTCCAGCTTCACGTCCTGCCAGCCGTTGGCAACGATCAGGGCGTGGATCTCCCTGGCCAGCGCCCCGCAGGCGATGATCAGTACGGACGACATTGGCGGCCCCCCACGCCTCAGGCGGCGCGACGCTGGGCGATGAGATCCTTGGCCTGGTCGACGGCGACTCCCGCATCACGGCAGTAGGCATCCGCTCCGATGGCCTGACCGAACTCTTCGTTGAGCGGGGCGCCGCCGACCATGACGATGTAGTCGTCGCGCAGCCCCTTTTCGATCAGCGTATCAATGACGACCTTCATGTAGGGCATGGTGGTCGTGAGCAGCGCCGACATGCCGAGAATATCCGGCCTGTGCTCCTCCAGCGCCTCGATATAGGTTTCCACCGGGATGTTGATGCCGATATCGATGACCTCGAAGCCGGCGCCTTCCATCATCATGGACACCAGGTTCTTGCCGATGTCGTGAATATCCCCCTTCACGGTGCCGATCACGATCTTGCCGATAGTCTCCGAACCGGAGGCGGCCAGCAGGGGCTTCAGCACCTCCATGCCTCCCTTCATGGCACTGGCCGACATCAGCACTTCCGGAACGAACAGGATGCCGTCGCGGAAGTCGACGCCCACGATGGCCATGCCGCCCACCAGGGCTTCATCCAGCACCTTGTTGGCGCTCCAGCCGCGTGCCAGGAGAATTTCGGTACCCTCAACCACCTCGTCACGCAGGCCGTTGTAGAGATCATCGTGCATCTGCTCGACCAGCTCGTCATCGGGAAGTTCGTTGAGATCGAGCTCTTCTTCTTCGCTGTATTGATCAGTCATGGCGCTTTTCTCCTGGTCGTGTCACCCGATCGCGGCAAGGGTGAGGTTGCAAGAGCAGAGTAGACGGATTGCGAAGACACCACATCCATCCAGACGACGCTTTCATGCCGAAAAACGTCACGCCAGATGCCTTCTCAAGGCCGCCATAGTGCTATAGCAGCTACTTGATTTTTATCACGTTTTACGGACATCTCATTTTTTGCCCCGAGTCGCGCCAGCGACGCTTGGCGTCGCCCCCAAGCATGCGGGCGAGGAGGGGCGGAGTACATTATCCGGCAGACCACAACCAACAATTACGAGAGCGAGGGTCGCCATGTCCGCAATGATCGAAGGGAAGAACATCTACGTGCTCAAGGCCAGCTGCAGGAGTGGCATTGGCATCGTTTCTCGTATCAGCACCTACCTTGCCCAGCGCCGCTGCAATATCATAGAAATGGCTCAGTTCGACGATGAGCTTTCCACGGGAAATTTTTTTATCCGCTGCTCCTTTTCCACGACACCCGGCACCACTCCGCCGCTGGAAAAGCTCAAGGAAAAATTCGGCAGCAGCGTTGCCGAACACGACAACATGGAGTGGGAAATGCACGACACCCTGACCCCGCCCAAGGTGCTGATCATGGTGTCAAAATTCGACCATTGCCTACACGATCTGCTGTATCGTCAGTACACCGGCGAGATCAAGATGGAGGTTCCCGCCATTGTCTCCAACCATGCCGATCTAAAACCCCTCGCCGACTGGTACGAGATTCCCTTCCACCACCTGCCCATCACGCCGGAGACCAAGCAGGAAAAGGAGCGTCAGGTGCTGGATCTCGTTGAGGAAACGGGAGCCGAGCTGGTCGTGCTGGCACGCTATATGCAGATCCTCTCCTCCAACCTGTGCGAGGAGCTGGCGGGTCGCGCCATCAATATCCACCACTCCTTCCTTCCCGGATTCAAGGGCGCCAAGCCCTATCACCAAGCTTTCGATCGAGGCGTCAAGCTGATCGGCGCCACCGCCCACTACGTCACCACCGACCTGGACGAAGGGCCGATCATCGAGCAGGTCGTCGAGCGCGTGGATCACACCTACAGTCCCGCTCAGCTGGCTGTTGTCGGGCGAGATGCCGAGAAGATATCGCTGTCACGGGCCGTGCGCTTCCACCTGGAGCATCGGGTCTTCACCAGCGGCAACAAGACCGTCGTACTTCGCTGACGGAAGGAGGCTCGCATGTCTGTCTTGATCGACGGAAAGGCGCTGGCCGCCCGGCTGCGCGAAGAGATCGGCCATCAAGCCAGCCGGCTGCGCCAGCACGATCTGGTCACTCCCGGCCTCGCTGTGATCCTCGTCGGCGAGGATCCGGCCAGCCAGGTGTACGTTCGCAACAAGGCCACCCAGGCCCGCGAGGCCGGTATGGCTTCGTTCGAGTACCGGCTCGCCGACAATGTGCCCCAGAGCAAGCTGCTCGACCTGATCGAGCGGCTCAACCGCGACCCCGAGGCGCACGGGATCCTGGTCCAGCTTCCGCTGCCGCCCCAGGTCGACGAGGCGCGCGTGATCCAGGCTATCCACCCCGACAAGGACATCGATGGCTTCCATCCGATCAACGTGGGCAGCATCGCCACCGGGGGACGCGGCATGGTGCCCTGCACGCCGCTCGGCTGCCTGATGCTGCTCAAGCACCAGCTGGGCAACCTGAGCGGCAAGCGCGCCGTGGTGCTGGGCCGCTCCAACATCGTCGGCAAGCCGATGGCCAGCCTGCTGCTGCAGGAGCACTGCACGGTCAGCGTGGCCCACTCGCGCACCCAGGGCCTCGCGGCGCTGTGCCGCGAGGCCGACATCCTGGTGGCCGCGGTGGGCCGGCAGCGCCTGGTCAGGGGCGACTGGCTAAAGCCTGGCGCCACGGTGATCGACGTCGGCATCAACCGCATCGAACACAGCGGCCGGACGCGCCTGGTGGGCGATGTCGATTTCGACAGCGCCAGTGAAGTTGCCGGTGCCATCACCCCCGTGCCCGGCGGCGTCGGTCCGATGACGATCGCCTGCCTGCTGCTCAACACCCTGGAGGCGACCTGCCGCCAGCACCACCTTCCCTTTCCCGACAACATCGTGCCGCTGGCCTGGAGTGATCAGGTCAGAAAGACGTCATGAACGCGGCGTCACAACCGACCCGGCAGCCGCTTTCGCTTGACGCCTTTACGCATGCCCAGGTCGCTGGGCGAGCAACGGCAAGGACCCGCGTCATTGCATACTGGCGGATAAACGACCACAACGCTTGGAGTACCCCACAATGAACAGCCCCACCGCACGCCGTCGCTCACGGGCCGCTGGAGGCGCTCGCCGCGCTGGACAGGGCGGCGCTCAGTCAGCCCTGCCCCCCTACGCCAGCCGCCACATTCCCTGCTTCGAGGTGCTCGATGACGCAGGACTCTCGATCATCGAACAGAATGCCGACATCATCCTTGAAGAAATCGGCATCGACTTTTGCGGTGACCCCGAGGCGCTGCAGATCTGGCGGGATGCCGGGGCGGATGTGCGGGGAGAGCGCGTCCGCATGCCGCGCGGCCTGTGCCGCAAGCTGATCCAGAACAGCGCACCGCGTCAGTTCACCCAGCATGCCCGCAATCCGGCTCGCAATGTCGAAATCGGAGGGGACAACACCGTCTATGTGCCGGCCTACGGCTGCCCCTTCGTGCATGATATCGACCGGGGAAGGCGTTACGGCACCCTTGAGGATTTCCAAAATTTCGTCAAACTGGCCTATCGGCTGCCGAGCCTGCACCATTCGGGCGGCACCATCTGCGAGCCGGTTGACCTGCCGGTCAACAAGCGTCATTTCGACATGACCTATGCCCATATGAGGTACTCCGACAAGTGCTTCATGGGCTCCGTCACCCACCCGGATCGGGCTCGGGATAGCGTGGAAATGGCCAGGATCCTGTTTGGCGATCGCTGGATCGACGAGCAGACCGGCAAGCCGCGCACCTGCGTGATCAGCCTGATCAATGCCAACTCGCCGATGACCTTCGACGACACCATGCTGGGTGCCGCCAAGGTCTATGCCCGCCATAGCCAGGCCTGCATCGTTACGCCCTTCATCCTGGCCGGCGCCATGTCACCGGTCACCGTCGCCGGCACAGCGGCTCAGTCCCTGGCGGAGGCTATGGCCGGCATGGCCTTCATCCAGCTGGTCAACCCCGGCGCGCCGGTGGTGCTGGGCAGCTTTGCTAGTTCCATGTCGATGCAGTCTGGGGCGCCCACCTTCGGCACGCCCGAACCGGCGCTGGTACTCTACGTCATGGCCAGCCTGGCGCGGCGCCTCGGCGTGCCCTTCCGCTCCGGCGGTTCGCTCACGGCGTCCAAGCTGCCCGACGCCCAGGCCGCCAGCGAGAGCGCCAATACCCTGCTGCCCACCACTCTCGCCGGCGTCAACTTTGCTCTGCACTCGGCGGGCTGGCTGGAAGGCGGTCTGGCCATGGGCTACGAGAAATTCATCATGGATGCCGACCAGGCCGGCATGCTGCAGACTCTGCTCAAGGGGGTCGACCTGTCCGAGAACGGCCAGGCCATGGATGCCATTCGCGAGGTCGGGCCCGGCAAGCACTACCTGGGCTGCGGCCACACCCAGGCCAATTTCAAGACGGCCTTCTATCTATCGCCGATCGCCGACAACAACAGCTTCGAGCAGTGGGATGCCGACGGTCGCCTGGACATCGCCCAGCGCGCCAACGCCCGCTGGAAGAAGCTGCTCGCCGACTATGAGGCGCCGGCGCTGGACCCGGCAATCGACGAAGCGCTGCTCGCCTACATGGAGCAGCGCAAGGCCGCCTTCCCGGACTCCAACGTATAAGCGTCGACCGGGCCGCTCGGGCCCGGTCCATCCTTTTCAGATATCACTTCCAGAAAACGCCAAGTCAGATTTTCCGAGCCCTTCCTAGCTTGGTGCGACTCGCTATATCGAGGTCTTTTGAAAGGCGACGCGTTTGGTAACCAGCGAGACGGCCAGGTAGGTAATTGACGATACGGCGCAGCCGGTCAGCGGCCCGACCAGCCAGCCCACATCGGAAAACAGCATCATGTAGCCACTAGTACAGAAGCCAGCCAGCATGGCCACCAGCGCCCCCCAGGCGGAGCCCTGCCAGAAGGTGGAGATGAATACCGGGCCGATGAAGCTGGCCAGCAGCGTGCCGGTCCCCAGGATGCCCAGCCAGGAGAGCATGAAGGGCGGCGCGTAAAGCATCATCAGCAGCGCCACCACGCCGAGAATAACTACGGCGAAGCGGTTGGTCCACAGCACCAGACGGGGGCTCTTGAAGACATCGCGAAACAGCGCCAGGCGCAGGTCGTGCGAGGTGGCCGACGCCACGGTGTGCAGCAGCGAGTTGGCGGTGGACTTCATGGCAAACAGAATGAACAGCGTAATCAAGCCTTCCAGCGCCGGCGGCATGAACTGCTCCAGATAGACCGGCATGGCGTTGTCCGGATCTGCCAGATCCGGCACCTGCGCCTTGACGTAGAGCCCGACCAGCGGCACCAGGCTGAGCAGCGCGCCAAAGATCGCCACGTAGACGCCCATCTTGTGCAGCTTGACGTCCGGTTTGAAGGCCAGGAAACGCACCGCCATGAAGGGCAGCACCGCGGCGAACAGGAAGGCGTAGGGCAGCACCAGAAAGACCATCGCCGGGCTGTCACCGTAGTGGGCGCCGGTGGTGGGGTTCAAGAGCTCCGGATCTATAGCGTTAAGAGTGCTCTCCCACTCTCCCAGATTGATGCTGGTCAACATCTGAACAATGATGATGACCGCCGCCAGACACATGCCGATCACCATGACCGTATCGGTCCAGGCCACCGCAGCCAAGCCTCCGAGCATGGTGTAGATAATGATGACGCCGACCATCAGCAGAGCGCTGTTGGTCAGCTCGATATCCAGCCAGTTGGCACCCAGCAGCGCCACCGCCTTGATCTGACTGGTCAGGAACACCAGCAGCAGCACGATGGTGATCAGCGCCGCCAGGCCCTGTACCGCGCGTCCCAGCGCACCGCCGCCGTGAATCTGGGCGATATACTCCGGAATGGTGTTGCTGCCCATATCCACGGCCTTGCGCTGCAGGAAGCTGGCGAAATACAGCACCGCGATCATCATCGCCGGGGCGAAGAAGAAATTACCCAGCACCTCGATGGCGCCGAACTGATAGGTGGCACCGGGCGAGCCCACGAAGCCCCAGCCGCTGAAGCCGGTGGCAACGATAGTGCCGGCACCGACGAAGGCCCCCAGCGAGCGCCCCGCCAGCAGAAAGCCGCCTTCATCATCCTTCTCCATCATCTTGGATGATAAGTATCCTAGATAGATCATCAAGGCGAAGGTGATAAACAGCAGGCCCCAGTTAAATATTTGATAGCCATCCATAATGCTTATCTCCTCCCCTGCTGTTGTTCTTGTCGCTGTAGGCGTCGCTTTTGCTTGAGTTCGCGGCGAACGTAGGCGGCGCCGGAATGCACCAGCATGTAAATGGTCAGCACCAGAAAGGTGGCTAGTACCCAGGAGTCCATCTCTTCGTCCTCTTGTTTTAGAATTGGTAGCGAATAAGGGTATGGTAGATTGGCAGGAAGGCAGCCCGCTCTGGCGCCATGACGCGCCTTTGCCGCCTTGCCTATACTAGGCAAGGCACCCAGACGCATCTGCCCTCCATGGTTATAAAGGTATTTTATGCTATCAGCTCCAGCCAATTAGAAGCGCAAATGCAGCCATCACCGCCATCAATACGAGGCTATTGTGAAAAACATTCCGACTGAGCTATTGAGAACCTTTGTCACCATCAAAGATCTCGGAGGATTCACCAGCGCGGGCGAACTTTTGGGCCGCTCACAGCCAGCCATTAGTCTGCAAATAAAACGGCTGGAAGAGACACTTGATACCAAGGTCTTCTTGAGAGGCTCGAGCCTGACCCTAACGGCGGATGGAGAAAGCGTTTATTCCTATGCCAAGGAAATACTTGCGCTAAATGACTCCCTCATAAAAAAGCTGACCGGCGAGAACGTCACAGGAAAGGTACGCCTCGGCATTCCAAGTGATCTCGAACTTGCTTTTTTGCCCAAGGCCTTGAAAAGCTTCTCCAAGATTTATCCCAACATATCTGTCGAGGTTGACTGCGAAATAAGCAAAACCATCCTTCAGAGATATCAGCAAAGCTTTTATGACATTATATTAATCATGGAACCCGTCAATAAGGAAGAAAAGAGAGATGGCAGGGACTACCGAATTGAAAGCCTGGAATGGGTCATGGCTCCTGACTATCAAATTTCTGAGGAGGATGGCATTTCGTTGATCAGCTATCCTCAAGGATGTATCTATCGCAGCATCACCGAGCACCTATTGACTACAAAAGGAATTAAATATAGAACCACTTATACTAGCACCAACCTGCTAGGACTTATTTCCGCTGTCGAAGCCGGTCTTGGCATAACGGTCATGGCACGCTCCACGGTCCCGAGCAGAGTAAA
>DATHXP010000262.1:0-7874 GCA_035459605.1 Halomonas sp.
GCGAGCGCGGGCACCTGCTGGAAGGGCTGACGGTGGCGATCTCCAACATCGACGAGGTGATCGAGCTGATCAAGGCCTCGCCGTCGGCCAGCGAGGCGCGGGAGAAGCTGCTGGCCCGCACCTGGCCGCCGGGGCAGGTCACCGGCATGCTGGAGCGTGCCGGCGCCACCTCGTGCAAGCCCGAGGAGCTGGAAGAGGGCTACGGCCTGAGCGATGACAGCGGCGAATACCGGCTGTCGCCGGCCCAGGCCCAGGCGATTCTGGAGCTGCGCCTGCACCGTCTGACCGGGCTCGAGACCGAGAAGCTGCTCGACGAGTATCTCAGTATTCTCCAGCGCATCGCCGAGCTGATGGAGATACTGGCGTCTGCCGAGCGCCTGCTGGAAGTGATTCGCGAAGAGCTGATCGCGGTGCGCGATCAGTACGGCGACCCGCGTCGCACCGAGATCCAGGCCAGCCACCTGGACCTGTCCATCGAGGATCTGATCGCCGAGGAGGACATGGTGGTGACCGTGTCGCGTACCGGCTATGCCAAGACCCAGCCGCTCTCCGACTACCAGGCCCAGCGCCGCGGCGGGCGCGGCAAGTCGGCCACGGCGATGAAGGACGAGGACGTCATCGAGCACCTGCTGGTGGCTTCGACCCACGACACCGTGCTGTTGTTTTCCAACCACGGCAAGGTCTACTGGCTCAAGGTGTACGAGATGCCGGTGGCCAGCCGCGGTTCGCGCGGCAAGCCGCTGGTCAACATGCTGCCGCTGGACGAAGGCGAGACGATCAACGCCATTCTGCCGGTGCGCGACTACGATCCGCACAGCTACATCTTCTTTGCCACCGCCCGCGGCACCGTCAAGCGCACCAGCCTGGAGCAGTTCTCGCGGCCGCGCAGCGTGGGCCTGATCGCCATCGACCTCGTGGAGGGCGACCGCCTGGTGGGCGCCAAGATCACCAGCGGCTCCGACCACGCCATGCTGCTGTCGTCCAACGGCAAGGCGATTCGCTTTGAAGAGAGCGACGTTCGCGCCATGGGCCGCACCGCGCGCGGAGTGCGCGGCATGCGCCTGCTCGACGGCGCCGAGGTGATCAGCCTGATCATTCCGCAAAGCCAGACGATCGACGTCGAAGACGAGGCGGCCGTGGATTCCACGCTGAGCGCAGAGGCGGCGCCCGAGGCAAGCGACGAGCAGGACGGCGCTGAGGTGGCGCCGGCCGACAATGGCCAGGTCTATATCCTCACCGCTTCGGAAAACGGCTACGGCAAGCGCACCCGGCTGGAGGAGTTCCCGCTGCGCGGCCGCGGCGGCCAGGGGGTCATCGCCATGCAGACCAGCGCGCGCAACGGCGCCCTGGTGGCCGCCATGCAGGTCTACAGCAGCGACGAGATGATGCTGATTTCCGATCGCGGCACCCTGGTGCGTACCCGGGTCGACGAAGTATCCATCACTTCGCGCAACACCCAGGGCGTAACGCTGATTCGCATGAGCGACGACGAGTCGCTGGTCAAGATGGTGCGGATCGACGAGCCGAATGGCGTTGAGGATGGCGAAGACGAGACGCACGGCAGCGACGGCGAGGAGCAGGGCAAGCACGACCCGACGGTGTCCGGCGATGAGATCGACGATACCGACCAGGATTCCTGAACGCACGTTGGAAGAGCAATGACACGACACTTCAATTTCTGCGCTGGCCCTGCGGCCATGCCCGCTGCGGTGCTTGAGCGCGCGCGCTCGGAAATGCTGGACTACCGGGGCCACGGGCTTTCGGTGATGGAAATGAGCCACCGCTCCAGCGAATACGTGCGGATTGCCGAGCAGGCCGAGCACGACCTGCGCGAGCTGCTGGGCGTTCCCGACGGCTATCGGGTGCTGTTTACCCAGGGTGGCGCCACGCTGCAGTTTTCGGCGGTGCCCTACAATCTGCTGGGCAAGGGCGGCAGCGCCAACTTTCTGCACACCGGCATCTGGAGCAGCAAGGCCATCGCCGAAACGGACGCTCTGTTCGATGCCGCTCACCTGGCCGGCAGCAGCGAGGCCAGCGGGCATACGGCGGTGCCGCGCCAGGCCGATATCGTCCTGAGCGAAGACGCCGCCTATCTGCACTACACCGCCAACGAGACCATCGGCGGCCTTGAGTTCGACTACATTCCACGGGCCGTGCGCCCCGACGGGCGCGAGGTGCCGCTGGTCTGCGACATGTCCTCGAGCATCCTGTCCGGCCCGCTCGACGTCTCGCGCTTCGGCATCATCTACGCCGGGGCGCAGAAGAATATCGGCCCCGCCGGTCTGGTCGTGGTCATCGTGCGCGACGACCTGCTCGACCGGGCCCATGCCGGCATGCCGACGCTGCTTGGCTACCGCGCGCTGGCCGAAGGCGGCTCCATGGTCAACACGCCGGCCACCTACAGCTGGTATCTGGCCGGGCTGGTGTTTGAGTGGCTCAGGCACGACGTCGGCGGCCTGGCGGCCATGGACGCGATCAATGCGCGCAAGGCCGAAAAGCTGTATGCCGCCATCGATGCCAGCGGGCTGTACTCCAACCCCATAGCGCCGCGTAACCGGTCGCGGATGAACGTGCCTTTCGTGCTGGCCGACGAGCGTCTCGACCAGCCTTTCCTGGACGAGGCCGACTCCGCCGGTCTGCTGAATCTCAAGGGGCACCGCAGCGTGGGCGGCATGCGGGCCAGTCTTTACAATGCGGTGTCCGAGCAGGCGGTGGACGCCCTGATCGGCTTCATGGCCGACTTTGAACAACGCAGGGGATGACCCATGGCAGAGATCCCAGAGACGCTGGACGGGCTGCGCGACGCCATCGACCAGCTCGATAACGACATCCTGCGGCTGATCAGCGAGCGCGCCGACTGCGCCCGCCGGGTGGCGGAGGTCAAGACGGAAGAGGGCGATACCCAGGCGGTGTTCTACCGTCCCGAGCGTGAGGCCCAGGTGCTGCGGCGCATCATGGCGCTCAACAAGGGCCCGCTTTCCGACGAGGAAATGGCGCGACTGTTTCGCGAGATCATGTCGGCCTGCCTCGCCCTTGAGCAGCCGGTCAAGGTGGCTTATCTGGGCCCCGAAGGCACCTTCACCCAGCAGGCGGCGCTCAAGCACTTCGGCGACAGCGCCATCAGCCTGCCCATGGCCGCCATCGACGAGGTGTTTCGCGAAGTCGAGGCGGGCGCCGTCAACTACGGCGTGGTGCCGGTGGAAAACTCCACCGAAGGCGTGATCAACCACACCCTGGATTCCTTCATGGAGTCGGGGCTGCGCATCTGCGGTGAGGTGGTGCTGCGTATTCACCACCATCTGCTGGTGGCGGAAACCACGCGCCGCGACAAGGTCTCACGGATTTATTCGCATCCCCAGTCCTTTGCCCAGTGCCGCAAGTGGCTCGATGCCCACTACCCGCAGGCCGAGCGCATTCCGGTGTCGTCTAACGCCGAGGCGTCGCGTCTGGTCAAGACCGAATGGCACAGCGCGGCGATTGCCGGCGATATGGCCGCCAAGCTGTATGGCCTGACGGTCATCGCCGAGAAGATCGAGGACACGCCGGACAACTCCACGCGTTTTCTGATCATCGGCAATCAGGACGTGCCCCAGTCCGGCGAAGACAAGACCTCCATCGTGGTGGCCATGCGCAACCAGCCCGGCGCGCTGCACGAGCTGCTCGAGCCCTTCCACCGCCATCAGATCGACATGACGCGCCTTGAAACGCGGCCGTCGCGCAGCGGCGTGTGGAACTATGTGTTCTTCATTGACTTCAAGGGGCATCACCATGAGCCGCGCGTTGCCGCGGTGCTCGAGGAGGTGCGCCTGCGCGCCGCCGAAGTGAAGGTGCTGGGCTCCTACCCCGTAGGCGTGCTCTAGAGATGTCGGCAGCCGATCGCGAGTCGCGCATCCTGATCGTCGGCCTGGGGCTGATCGGCGGCTCGCTGGCTGCCGCCCTGCGCGCCGATGTGGCGGCGGCAAAGGTCAGCATCGTCGCCTGCGACGCCGATCCCGACGCAATCGCCCGGGGCATCGCCATGGGGCTGATCGATGCCGGTGATGTCCAGCTCGATGAAGCGCTGCTCGCCGGAGTAAGCCTGATCGTGCTGGCCGTGCCGGTGCTGGCGATGCGTGAAGTGCTGGAAGCGCTGGCGCCGCTGCTGACGTCTGCGGCCCCCGATCTGGTGATCACCGACGTGGGCAGCACCAAGGGCACCGTTGTGCGCGATGCCGAAGCGGTGTTTGGCGACCTGCCGCCCAACCTGGTGCTGGGCCATCCGATTGCCGGTTCCGAAATGAGCGGCGTGGCGGCGTCCGACGCCCATCTTTATCGGCGCCACAAGGTCATTTTGACTCCGCAGCACAGCACCGCCCCCCAGGCCCTGGCCCGGGTGCGGGCGCTGTGGCAGAGCATCGGCGCCGAAGTGCTGGAAATGGACGTGGCGCACCACGATCAGGTGCTGGCGCGTACCAGTCATCTACCGCATTTTCTGGCGTTTTCGCTGGTCGACACCCTGGCGCGCCAGGACGACCGGCTGGAGATCTTTCGCTACGCGGCCGGCGGCTTTCGCGACTTCACGCGGATTGCCGGCAGCGATCCGGTGATGTGGCGCGACGTGTTCATGGCGAACCGCGACGCCCTGCTGGAGGCGCTCGGCGACTTTGAAGCCGGCATTGCACGGCTGCGCAGCGCGGTTGAACAGGGTGACGGCGATGTCATGCTGTCGATATTTGGCCGCGCGCGTCATGCGCGGCACTATTTCGAGACGTTATTGAACCAGTCCAGCTATCAGGCGGAATATCAGATGCAACAACAGGGCAAGCTGCGCTACCGGGTCGGCCCCGGTGGCAGGGTGCAGGGGCGACTTCGCGTTCCCGGCGACAAATCCATTTCGCACCGCGCGGTGATGCTTGGCGCGCTGGCAGAGGGGGTGACGCGGATCACCGGCTTTCTGGAAGGCGAAGACAGCCTGGCTACGCTGCAGGCGTTTCGCGAGATGGGCGTGGCCATCGAAGGCCCCGATCAGGGGCGGGTCAGCGTGCACGGCGTTGGCCTGCACGGCCTTCAGGCGCCGCCGGGGCCGATCTACGTCGGCAACTCTGGCACCGCCATGCGCCTGTTTGCCGGCCTGCTGGCCGGCCAGGCCTTCGACAGCGAGCTTGCCGGCGACGCCTCGCTGACGACGCGGCCCATGGGGCGGGTGGCCGATCCGCTGCGCGACATGGGCGCGCTGATCGACACCGCCGAGGGCGGGCGCCCGCCGCTGAAGATTCACGGCGGCGCGCCGCTCACGGGCATCGACTACGCCATGCCCGTGGCCAGCGCCCAGGTCAAGTCCTGCCTGCTGTTCGCCGGGCTGTATGCTGACGGCGAGACGCGGGTGCGCGAGCCGGCGCCGACCCGCGACCATACCGAGCGCATGCTGGGCGGCTTTGGCTATCGGGTGGGGCGCGACGGCGACAGCTGCTGGCTTGAGGGCGGCGGCAAGCTCACCGCGGCGCCGATCGATGTGCCCGCGGATATTTCCTCGGCGGCTTTTTTTCTAGTCGCGGCTGCGATCACGCCGGGCTCGGACCTGCTGCTCGAGCACGTGGGCGTCAACCCCACGCGCATCGGGGTGATCAACATTCTTCAGGCCATGGGCGCCGATCTGCGCCTGCTCAACGAGCGCGAGGTCGGCGGCGAGCCGGTGGCCGACCTGCACATTCGCTACGCCCCGCTCAAGGGCATCGATATTCCCGTGGACCAGGTGCCGCTGGCCATCGACGAGTTCCCCGCGCTGTTCGTGGCGGCGGCCAGCGCTGAAGGCACAACCCGGCTGCGGGAGGCCTCCGAGCTGCGCGTCAAGGAGTCGGACCGTCTCAAGGCCATGGCCGACGGCTTCGAGACGCTGGGTATCGCGCATCGTCTCGTTGACGACGGCATCGACATCGCTGGCTGCGCCGCGGGGCAGGAGGACCAGGGTCAGCAAGGACAGGGGCCGCGCTACGGCGGTGGGCGTGTCGACAGCCTCGGCGATCACCGCATCGCCATGGCCTTCACCGTCGCCGCGCTGCGCGCCTCGGACGAGATACTGATCGACAACTGCGCTAATGTGGCAACCTCCTTTCCGGACTTTGTCGAGCTGGCGCGTCGGGTCGGGCTGAGCATTGAGCAGGAGGCCGAATGACCGGGCAGGCACCGGTGGTGACCGTCGATGGGCCGGGCGGGGCCGGCAAGGGCACGATCAGCCGGCTGGTTGCCTTGCGGCTGGGCTGGCATCTGCTCGACAGTGGCGCGCTGTATCGGCTGACGGCGCTGGCGGCATCGCGCCACGGCGTAGCGCTGGATGACGAGCCGGGAGTGGCCCGGGTCGCGGCTGGGCTCGATGTGACATTCCAGGCGGATGCCGATGCCCCCCGGGTGCTGCTTGAGGGCGAGGACGCCAGCGCCGCCATCCGTACCGAGCAGGTGGGCGATGCCGCCTCGCGGGTTGCCGCCCTGCCGGCGGTGCGCAAGGCTCTGCTCACGCGCCAGCGCGACTTTCGCCGGGCGCCGGGTCTGGTGGCCGACGGGCGCGATATGGGCACGGTGGTATTCCCGGATGCGCCGCTCAAGATATTCCTCACCGCCTCGGCCGAGGAGCGGGCGCGACGGCGCCACCTGCAGTTGCGCGAGGCGGGGGTAGATGCTAATCTAGCGAGTCTTTTAAAGGACATTCAGGCGCGCGACGCGCGTGATACGCAGCGCAGCGTGGCACCTCTCGTAGCGGCGGTTGACGCCATCGTAGTGGATACCACGCACCTGAAAATACCGGAAGTGGTGGATCGGCTGACCGATTTGCTGGCCAATCGCGGTCTTGTGACTGTCACCTGAACTCCCTTGCGGCTTCCTCGGCAAGACGTCATGACGTGGTGGGGCACCCTGTCTGCGAGCCCGACCAGGTCGAACCAGCGCCAACGTCCCCGAGGGTAAACGGAAATGGCCCGCACTCGCTGGTGGTGCGGAGAAAAGCGGCCCTGCCGCACTCAACGTTGATCACGTAGGAACATCATGAGCGAAAGCTTTGCTGAACTTTTTGAACAGTCTCTCCAGGACATCAACATGGAGCCCGGCGCCATCGTCGCGGCGACTGTTGTCGACATCGAAGGTGACTGGGTCACCGTCAACGCCGGTCTGAAGTCTGAGGGCCAGATTCCGGTGGCGCAGTTCCGCGACGACAGCGGCGAGCTGGCCATTGCCGTCGGCGACGAAGTGCATGTTGCGCTGGAAGCCGTGGAAGATGGCTTTGGTGAGACCCGCCTGTCGCGCGAAAAGGCCAAGCGTGCCGAAGCGTGGAAGGTGCTCGAGGCGGCCTTCGAGAAGGAAGAAATCGTCAAGGGCGTGATCAACGGCAAGGTCAAGGGCGGCTTCACCGTCGACGTCGACTCCATCCGTGCTTTCCTGCCGGGCTCCCTGGTCGACGTGCGCCCGGTGCGTGACACCACGCACCTCGAGAACAAGGAGCTCGACTTCAAGGTCATCAAGCTCGACCCCAAGCGCAACAACGTGGTGGTGTCGCGGCGTGCCGTGCTCGAAGCCGAGAACAGCGCCGAGCGCGAGGCGCTGCTGGCGACTCTGCAGGAAGGCCAGCAGATCGTCGGTATCGTCAAGAACCTCACCGACTACGGCGCCTTCGTCGATCTGGGCGGCGTCGACGGCCTGCTGCATATCACCGACATGGCCTGGAAGCGCATCAAGCATCCCAGCGAGATCGTTGCCGTGGGCGACGAGATCAACGTCAAGGTGCTGAAGTTCGACCGCGAGCGCAATCGCGTGTCGCTGGGTCTCAAGCAGCTGGGCGAAGACCCGTGGGTCAACATCAAGGATCGCTATCCGGAAGGCACCAAGGTGCACGCGCGCGTCACCAACCT
>DATHXP010000263.1:0-3219 GCA_035459605.1 Halomonas sp.
GTGCTACTTTTTCTACTTCTTTTCTCTTCACTCCTTGCGCTTATTTGTCCGCGTCCAGCTTTTGCTGGGCACGGCTGTCGCCGCGCGATGCATAGGCGGGCGGCTGGGTCTTGTAGGTGACGTCGTGGCTGTGTAAATAATCCCTGATCAGCTGGCGAACCACCTGTGAAGGCGTGAGGTCCTGCGCGGCACACAGCTGCTCGAAGGCACGTTTCTTGTGCGGATCGATCAGCAGGGTCAAGCGGGCCGTCTTTTTTTCCATGTTGCCCATGGCAATCACCATTAGAGTTCAGTGCAAATCACATGTTAATATTATTAACATGTTTTGGCGTTATCCCACGCGGGGCGCGAGGTTGCAAGCCTCTATCCCGGCAAGGATGGCACGCTCGGAGAATTATCTATGGCACGCAATCGCTTTTCATTGAACCTTCCCGGCATGGCCACCGGCCTGCGCGACGCCTGGCGAGAGGGGTACGGGCTTTCGGATCTGCGCCAAGATGTGCTGGCGGGTTTGACCATTGGCACGGTGGCCGTGCCGCTTTCCATGGCGCTGGCGATCGCCACAGGGGTGCCGCCTCAGCATGGGCTTTACACCGCGATTGTGGCCGGCGCCATCATCGCGCTGACCGGCGGGGCGCGTTTCAACGTTTCCGGTCCGACGGCCGCCTTCGTGGTTATCCTGTTTCCCATCGTTCAGCAGTACGGCCTGGGTGGCCTGCTGATCGCTTCGATGATGGCGGGTGTCATTTTAATCGTGCTTGGACTGTCGCGCATGGGGCGGCTGATCGAATTTGTGCCCTATCCGGTAGTGCTGGGCTTTACCGCCGGCATCGCGGTGGTTATCGCTACGCTGCAGGTTCCCGATTTTCTGGGGCTGGACGTTGGGCAGCTGGGCGAACATTTCATCGACAACGTCGGGCTGATTTTTGTGTCGCTGCCAAGCATCGCGCCTCTTGAGCTTGGCATTGGCGTGTTCACGCTGGCGGTGATGCTGCTGTGGCCGCGCCTCAAGGCGCCCATTCCAGCGCCCATGATAGGCCTGGTTGTGGGGGCCGTTGCGGCTTACGTGGTCAATCACTGGCTGGGCAGCGGCGCCGAGACCGCAGTGGAAACCATTGCCTCGCGCTTTACCTGGGAGGCCGGCGGCCAGTCCGGCAGCGGCATTCCGCCAATAGCGCCGACGTTCATGGTCCCCTGGCTGCTGCCCGGTGCCGACGGTGAGCCGCTGGTACTCAACTTTGACCTGATCCGAGCGCTGATCGGCCCGGCCTTCGCGATTGCCATGCTGGGGGCGATCGAGTCGCTGCTGTGCGCGGTGATTGCCGACGGGCTGACCAAGACCAAACATGACCCTAACGCCGAGCTGATCGGCCAGGGGCTGGGCAATATCGTCGCGCCGCTGTTCGGCGGCATTACCGCGACGGCAGCCATTGCCCGCACGGCGACCAGCATTCGCAGCGGCGCCCGCTCGCCGATCGCCGCGATGGTACACTCCATCGTGGTGCTGCTGACCGTGATTGCGCTGGCGGGGCTGCTGGGGCTGGTGCCCATGGCCTCGCTGGCGGCGCTGCTGTTCATCATTGCCTGGAACATGAGCGAGGCGCGCCGCTTTGTGTTCACTCTGCGCTCGGCGCCGTTGAATGACGTGGCGATACTGGTGACCTGCTTCGGGTTGACGGTGATCTTCGACATGGTGCTGGCCGTGGGCGTGGGTATCGGCCTGGCCGCCGCCCTGTTCATTCGTCGCATGGCGCTGCTGACGCACACCGATCTGGTGGATAACGAGGCGCAGCCGGAGGGCGTCATCTTCAGCGATGAAGTGGCGGTCTACGCTATCAATGGCCCGCTGTTTTTCGGCGTGGCCGAGAAGGCGCTCACGTCGCTGCGCATGGTTGATCCCAAGGTGCGCACCATCGTGCTCGACATGACCGATGTGCTCAGCATCGACGGCACGGCGATTGTTGCGCTTCAGGCGCTGATCGAAGAAATGCAGCGCGAGGATGTGGCGCTTATAATTGCCGGCTTGCCGACGAAGATGATTGTCAAGCTGCGCCGCGGCGGTATTCGCAAGACCGCCGGGACGCTGACCTACTGCCGCGACCTGGAGCAGGCCAAGGTCGTGACTGAACGCTGGCAGCGGCGGCGCAATATCGGTGCCGGTTCGGCGCAGGCCGTGTGACGATTCAAGCCTGGCGTTCGTGCTGCGTAAACGGCATCGAGATGCGGATGGCGGGCTGCTGTCCCTTGGGCGCAGCGGGAGGATGAATAATGCAACGGATCAGGCAGCTCAAGAAGGAAGGGTATAGCAAGAGAGAGATATTCAAGCGGGTCTGCGGCGAAGGGCTGGTGCCGAAGAAGGTCGCCAGGTACCTGGCGACGTACCCCGATGCCGATGACGCCGCCAGGTACAATGCGGCCAACAATATTTTGATTGTAATCTTTGCCGTGTCGGTTTTTTTGAGCCCTTTATGGGCGCAAGCCATACTGGAACCACCGCCCATTGGCGCCTGGCTGTTGGTTTTGGCGTTAATGGTAATTACCGTTTACTTCCTCTATCGAAAAATGGTGACCGGCTATATGCTGGTTTGCGCCATTATGCTGCTGCCGATAAGTATAGCTTTAGCAAGCGATGTGCCGCCCCCGCTTGCCGTGGCTCAAGCCGCCTTTTTCGCTGCAATCAGCGCATTTTCATTTATCTTGAAAATCAAACTCTATCCGTTTCACGGCCTGTTTTTTTTAAAAAAGGACGAAAACGGCCTGACGCAATTTACCAAGACAATGGCTGACGACGGGCAGCCCGAAGAGCCGGCATCTAGATCTTAAGTGGTTATTATGAATTCGGGTGTCGCACTGCGACTGGGCCGACTGGAAAGGTCGACTCCGCGCCAACAGGCGCGAGCGACGTGCACTGCGCCCTTCGGGTGCCGAGCAAGCTGGATAAAGCGGGCAAGTTCAAGCGATGGGGGCGCGGCTTCGAACAGAGATTTATCAAGCCTGCCATACTCCCAGTGTCAGGCTATTAAACGCAGGGCAGGCTGTAAGCTATCTTGCCGCCCGCTGCGAGCAGGTTGGGGAATTACCCTCGGATCAATCGCGCAGCGGGCGGTACGTGACAGCCTTCCATCCGGATTAACTGATGTCTATCTGGCCCTTGTCAGGCCTTTTCGCCAAGGGCAACGATATGGTCCGGCAAACGGTCGTGGGTACCGTACATGAAGT
>DATHXP010000264.1:0-9732 GCA_035459605.1 Halomonas sp.
GGGCATCGTTCAAGGCCTCGGTTCCTGCTTCGAGCAGGGTTTCGAGACGATCGCGTTCCTCGGTCAGACGACGGCGCGTCTGTATCTCGGCGCGCAGCCGGGCGGCCAGCCAGGCAGTTGCCACTGTCGTGGTCAGCGCCAGCGTAAACAGCAGCCAGGCAATCGGGTTGTCGATCAGCAGCTCGATGGCTGTCACACTATCTCTCCTTCATCCGCCGGCCAGGGCGCGCCCGTCCGGCGATGTGTGTCTATCAGTCGACGCGCCTGGTCGACGTCCGCCTGGATCTGCTCGACCAGGGCATCGAGCGATTCGAAACGCTGCTCGGCACGGATGTCGGCGAGAAATTCCACCGTCATCAACTGCCCGTAGAGGTCACCGTCGAAATCCAGCACAAATACTTCCAGGCGTGCCTCGCCGCCGTCAACGGTCGGGCGGGTGCCGATATTGGCGGCGCCGAAACGTGGCCCGCCGTTGATGCCGATCATCCGCACCAGGAAGACGCCTTGCAGTGGCGACAGGCGGCGTCGCAACGCGATGTTCGCGGTGGGAAAGCCCAGCTCGCGGCCGCGTTTGTCGCCGTGCATCACCCGGCCGCAGAGGAAGAACGGGTGGCCCAGCAGACGCGCGGCAGCGACGACGTCACGCGCCTTGAGCGCGGCCCGCACCCGGGTCGAGGAGACGCGCTCGCCGTCCAGTGTCACCGTCACCGCCCGCTCGACACCAAACCCCAGACGCTTGGCCATTGATTCCAGCAGCGAGAAGTCGCCGGCGCGCTTGGCGCCAAAGCGGAAGTCGTCGCCGATCACTATATGGCGCGCGCCCAGTGTCTTGACCAGCAGATCCTCGACATAGGCCTCGGCCGGCATGGCCGCCAATTGCTTGTTGAAGGGCATCAGCACCAGCTGGTCGACCACGCCCAGATCGGCGAAGGCCTGGAACCGTTCGCGCAGCCGTGTCAGGCGGGCCACCGGCGTCCTGCCGTGGTGCTCGGCGAAGAATTCACGCGGCAGTGGTTCGAAGATCACCGCGGTGAGCGGCAGATCGAGTGCGCGCGCCCGCTCGGCCGCCTGTCGGATCACCGCGCGGTGGCCGCGATGCACGCCGTCGAAGTTACCAATGGTGACCACCGTGCCGCCCGCCGGAGTGGTGTGGCGTGGCGGTGAGCTGAGGGATAGGCGAATCAGCTGCATGTGGGTTTCCATATTGGTGTTGAGGCTGCTGGCGTCATGACTAGCGGCGTTCCGGTGGTACGTGGCGATCGAAGGTGGCCACCGCCATCAGGCGGCGTGGGGTCTGTCCCAGCAGGGCGGTGGCGACCACGAACAGGCCTACGCCCAGTGCAATCAGCCCGGATACTGCGCCGAGGCGCTCGAACCAGGCCCAGCCGGTCCAGACCTCGGCGGCCGGGCTGATCCAGAGCAGCAGGCCGGCCATGATCAGCGCGGCAAGCGTGATCTGGCCGATGAAGCGGCGTGTGCCGGCTTCCACCTGCCATACCCCGCGGCGCCGCAGGGTCCAGCCGAGCAGCATGGCGTTGACCCAGGCGGCCATGACCGTGGTCAGTGCCAGGCCGACATGCGCCGCCTCTCCGCCCAGCCAGATGATCCACGGCAGCACCAGTAAGGCCTTGAAGACCAGGTTGGCGACCACCGAGATCACGGCGATCCGCACCGGGGTGACCGTGTCCTGACGGGCGAAGAAGCCCGGGGCGAAGATCTTGATCAGCAGGAATGCCGGCAGGCCCAGCGCATAGGCCGTCATCGCCAGCGAGACCATCGCGGTGTCGTCGGCTGTGAAGGCATTGTACTGGAACAGGGTGGCGAGGATCGGCACCGACAGCCCGATCAGCCCGGCCATCGCCGGCACGCCGATCAGCAGGGTCAGGCGTAGCGCACCGTTGATGGTGCGGTTGTAGTCCTCGGCGCTGCCTCGTGCGAAGGCGCGCGACAGGGCGGGCAGGATGACGGTGCCGATCGCCACGCCGAACACGCCCAGCGGCAGCTCGACCAGCCGGTCGGAGTAGTACAGCCAGCTCACCGAGCCGGCCACCAGCAGCGAGGCGAGGATGGTGTCGACCAGCAGGTTGATCTGCGTTACCGAAGCACCGAACATCGCCGGCAGCATCAGTCGCAGGGTTTTTCGCACCCCCGGGTGCGGCGCGAGGCGCGGGCGCGGCAGCAGTCCCAGTCGGGCGAGAAACGGCAGCAGGAAAAACAGCTGCAGGAAGCCGGCGACCAGCACACCCCAGGCCAGTGCCACAACCGGTTGTTCGAAGAATGGCGCGGCGATCAACGTGGCGGCGATCAGGCTCAGATTGAGCCAGATGGGGGCGAGTGCCGGCATGGCAAAACGGCCGAAGGCGTTCAGGCTGCTGGCGGCGAAGGCAGTCAGCGAGATGAGCAGCAGGTAGGGGAAGGTGATCGCGAGCATCCCTTCGGCCAGCTCGCGCTGCGCAGGATCGTCGGTGAAGCCGGGTGCGAACAGCAGTATCAGCAACGGGGCGCCGGCCATTCCCAGGGCGACGACGATGACCAGCACCGCCGCCAGCGCGCCGAACATGTGGTCGATGTAGTCCTTGAGCTCCGCGCGCGTGCCAGCCTCCCGGTACTCGGACAGCACCGGCACGAAGGCCTGCTGGAAGGCCCCCTCGGCGAACAACCGCCGCAGGAAGTTGGGAATCTTGAACACGACGAAGAAGGCGTCCATCGCCGCGCTGGCGCCGAACACCCGTGCCAGCAACATGTCGCGCACGAATCCCAGCACCCGCGAGATCATGGTCATGCCGCCGAAGGCCGCGCTGCTCCGCCAGATGCTCATGCGGTCAGCATTTCCCATGTCGGCATTTGTGCCGTAGTCCCGCCGTTGTGGGAGCGAGCCGTGTTCGCGAAGACCGCACCAGCGGCTGCTCTGCTATCAGGCGGGTGTTCGACCAAAGCTGGGGCTCGCGCCGGCCGGTGTGATTCGCTTGCAAGGCCCGATCCAATGACATGGCCCACAAGGAAACCACTCGGCGACCCGCAGCCCTGCCCCACCGCCCTGTGGGGGCGGGCCTCGCCCGCGAAGGCCGCAGCAGCGGCCGTTCCCTTCAAACTCTTCTCGGGAGCAAAATGGCATGGTGCCCAAACCGATATGTTGCCCTCGGGAACTCGGCACATCGGTAAGACAGCTGGTGCCTGAAAGGCAGTCAAGCAGATGTCGACGACTTTGGTTTGCCTGGGGTGGACCGTCCCGGTCGTCGTCACGGTTGCACGCGTCCCTGCGCGCAATCCTTCGGACCGATTCGGCTTCCACTGCGATACTCGGCGAAACATATGGGAACAGCCCCATTCCCTGATGGCTTTATTCATTTCCGCGCCGGAACAATCCGAGCCACTACGCCGACTCACGGCTGCTCGCTCGGCTCATCCAGCCCCCACAGCGGCGCCACCACCTCCCAGACGTTTTCCAGCACTCGCTCCTGCCCGGCGGCATTCGGGTGGATGCCGTCGTCCATCATCAGCTCGCGCTCGCTGGCTACGCCTTCGAGCAGGAACGGCAGCACCGGCAGGTCGCGCTCAGAGGCCAGCTGCTGGTACATGGCGGCGAACGGTTCAGTATAGGCCGGGCCGTAGTTGCTCGGCAGCATGATGCCCAGCAGCACTACCTGTGCGCCGTGGGCCTCGATGCGATCGATCAGTGTCTGCAGGTTGGCCTTGATGCGCGACAGTGGCAGGCCGCGCAGGCCATCGTTCGCGCCCAGTTCGAGCAGCACCCAGTCAAAGTCGCTGGTTGCCAGCACCTCCGGCAGGCGCGAAAGTCCGCCCGAGGTGGTCTCGCCGCTGACCGAGGCATTGGTGATCGCGAAGCGCCCCGGTGCCCGCTCAGCCAGTCGTTCATGCAGGCGGGCCACCCAGCCGGCCTCGGTGGGCAGCTGATAGGCGGCGGCCAGTGAGTCGCCGAAAATCAGGACTTCAGTCGTCGTGGGCGGACTGTCATCACCTATACTGGCGCCGAACCAGAAACACAGCAGCAACAGGGCGGCGACGCGCGCCGGCCATCCGCCACCGAGCTTTTTCCATGTCCCCATCTGATGCCCCCCGTGACGACCGTCGGCCGATCCTGAGTGTCGAGGGCGTGACGCAGACCGTGCGCACGCCCGAACCGCTGACCATTGTGCATGAGGCCACCTTGCAAATCTTCCCCGGCGAGGCGGTTGCCCTGATCGGCCCGTCGGGGGCTGGGAAATCCACCCTGCTGGCGTTGATGGCCGGGCTGGACACCCCCACGGCGGGGCGGATCACGCTTGACGGCCATGCCCTCGAGGGGCTCGACGAGGACGGTCGGGCCGCGGTGCGCGCCGGTCGGGTGGGGTTCGTGTTCCAGTCGTTCCAGTTGATCGGCGGGCTCAATGCCTGGGAGAACGTCGCCCTGCCACTGGAGCTGGCCGGCGATCGTGATGCGGGCAAGCACGCCCGCGCCGCGCTGGAGGAGGTCGGGTTGGGCGAACGGCTGCGGCACCTGCCACGTCAGCTTTCCGGCGGCGAGCAGCAGCGAGTGGCCCTGGCGCGAGCCTTCGTCGGTGAGCCAGCCCTGCTGTTTGCCGACGAGCCCACCGGCTCGCTCGATACCATCACCGGCGAGCATGTCATTGAATTGCTGTTTCGTCTGCGCGAGCGTCACCACACCACGCTGGTGCTGGTCACCCACGATCCGGCGCTGGCCGCCCGCTGTGACCGTGGTTTTCAGGTACGGGCCGGGCGTGTGTCCGAGTGGCAGCCCGACCCCGAGGTCTTGCAGTCGTGACAGGCCGCCGACCGGCGACCTGGCGTCTCGCCTGGCAGGGCCTGGTGCGCGAGCTGCAGAGCGGCCTGCTCACTTCGATGCTGCTGGCGCTGCTGGTGGCGGTCGCCTCGGTGACCGCGGTGGGCTTCTTCATTGATCGGGTCGATGGTGCCATGCGTGCCCAGGCGGCCCAGTTTCTCGCCGCCGACGCACGGGTGGTATCCCCGGACCCTCTCGATGCCGTCGCCCACGAGGCCGAATTGCTGGGTTTGACCACTAGCCGGCTGGTGACTTTCCCCACCGTCGTGCTGGCCGGCGAACAGACCTTGCTGGTGGGCCTGAAAGTGGTCGATGACGCCTACCCGCTGCGTGGCTCGTTGCGTATCCAGGATGCAGCCGGCAGCAGCACGGTCACTCATGGGCCGCCGCCCGGTGAGGCCTGGATCGGTCGCCGGGCGCTGCTTTCATTGGGCCTTGAGCTGGATGAGGCATTGCAGGTTGGTCAGACGCGGCTGGCGGTCAGCGCCGTGCTCGAAAGTGAGCCGGACGTGGGTAATGTGTTCTCGCAGGCCGCCCCGCGCCTGATGGTCCATCGCGCGGACTTGGCCGCGACCGGTCTGGTCACCAGTACCAGCCGGGTGGAGCATGCCCTGCTGTTGGCGAGCGACGCCAGCGATCGTGCTGCGCGGCTCGATCGCCTGGAGGCCAGCCTGCCCGCCGTGCTGGAACTCGAGCGGCCGGAATCAAGTCAGCCGGCCTTCGAGGCCGCCTTCGATCGAGCGGCACGTTTTCTTGGGCTGGCCGCGGTGGTTGCCGTGCTGCTCGCTGGGGCGGCGCTGGTGATCGCGGCACGACATTACAATCTCGTCCAGCAGGATGCCGCCGCACTGATGCGGGCGATGGGCGCCTCCTCGCGACAGATCGGGGCGATCTATCGCTGGCGGCTGCTGATGTTGGCCGTGGTTGCTGCGGTGCCCGGCATCATGATAGGCGCACTCACCCAGCTGTTGCTGGCGGATCTCATGGTCGCGGTGTTCGAGGTCGAGCTGCCACCGCCGGGGCTGATGCCGGTGGCCCTGGGGCTGGCGGTCGCCCTGGTGGCGTTGTTCGGTTTCGCCCTGCCGAGCCTGGTGCAGCTGAAGCACACCCCGCCACTGCGGGTGCTCAACCGCCAGGCCACTGCCCCGAGCCCGGCGGCGGCCGGTCTGTTTGGTGCCGGGGTCTTGGCCATCGGCCTGCTGGTCTGGTTCCAGGCACGTGATACCCAGCTCACGTTATATGTACTCGGCGGATTGGCTGTGAGTCTGGCGATATTCCTGCTGGTGTCCTGGGGGCTGATCACCGCATTGCGTCGCTGGCCGGCGCGAGGCGTGGCTCGTTTCGGGCTGGCGCGGATGGCCCGGGCGCGCTGGGTCTCGGCGACCCAGATCGCCGCGTTGGCGCTTGGGGTCACCGCCGTGCTGCTGCTGTCAGTAGTCCGCGCCGATCTCATCCAGGCCTGGGAGCGCCAGATCCCGCCGGATGCACCGAATGTGTTCGCGATCAATATCCAGCCCGATGAAGTGGACGCCATCCGTGGATTTTTCGCCCAGTGGTCGGTCGCTGATGCGGGCTTCTATCCGATGATTCGTGGTCGCTGGACGGGTCTGGACGGCGAAGACGTCGACATCTCGCGCCTCGAGGGCAGTGCCCATCGGCTGGCCACGCGTGAATTCAACCTGTCGGTCGGCGACGAGCTGCCCGGCAGCAATGAGGTGCTGCAAGGCCATTTTCCGGCGGCGGGCTTTTCGGTTGAGGAGGGCATAGCGGAAACGCTGGGCTGGTCGTTGGGCGATCGGCTGACCTTCCGCATTGATGGTCGACCGGTCACCGCGCCGATCACCTCGATCCGCTCGGTCGACTGGGACTCGATGCGACCGAATTTCTTCGTCATTGCCGCGCCATCGTTGCTGCCGGATGCGGCGGCGCAGTACGTCACCAGCTTCCATCTGCCTGATGGCAGCGAGGATCTGCAGGTCGAGCTGTTGCACGCCTTCCCGACGGTGACGTTGTTCGATGTCTCACGCATCCTCGAGGAGGTGCGCACCCTGATCGCGCGGGCCAGTCAGGCGGTCGAGTATGTTTTCGCCTTCACTGTCGCCGCGGGGCTGGTGGTGCTGTTGGCTGCCTTCGGCGCCAGCGAGCGCCAGCGTATTCACGACACTGCGGTGCTGCGGGTGATGGGGGCAACAAGGCGGATGGTGCTGGCCGCCTTGTGGATCGAGTTCCTCGCCCTGGGGCAGCTGGTCGGCTTGCTCGCTGCCGTGGCGGCGATGGGTGTCGGTGCGCTGCTGTCAGCGCAGGTCTTTGATCTGCCGCTGCGGCTCAACCCCTGGCTGCTTGCCTGGGGCGTTGGGGTGGGGCTGCTGCTCGCCGTCCTGGTCACGCCGCTGTTGGGCCGGCGCATGACGCGCGTGCCGCCGGCCCGCGCATTGCGGGGGTAGCGGCTACTGTCGCGGTCGCGACCTTCCTGGGCGAGTCCAGGGTGTTCGAGATCAGAGTGTTGGAGGCGGGTCGGGTCAGGGGCTTCCCCTCGTCGCCGGGCGGCGAGGTGGGAGGGCGGGGTGGCTAGTGCCTGACGAGGCTCAATCAGCTCGTTACTGGGTCGGCAAGACCAGCGTAAAGCGTACCGGTGCACTTTGGATGCGCACCTCGCCGTCACGACGAATCTGGGCGACCAGTTCATGCACCCCTGGGGTGATGCCGTTGATCAGATGTCGCTGACCACTGGAATCCCGCACCCGCGGTTCGCCGTCGACCAGGATGAACACCCGGTCATCCGAGTGCAGGCCTGGCTCGATGGCGAGCTGGATGGTGATGCTGCCGCGCATGCGGCTGGCGACCTCGCCATCGACCGGTTCGACGATTGCGAGTCGGTCGTAGCTATAGCTGGTCTCGGCCGCCTCGTCCGGCATGGACCCGGGCGGCAAGGTGGTAGTAGGCGTTGTTGGTGGCGGCGCGACCGGGCGCGGTTGGTCTGTTGTTTCATCGGTCGGGCCGGCGGGGGCGTTTCCCGAGGTTGGTTCGGGCAATTCGACTGGTTTCATCGGGATGACGGGGGCCGACTGGATCTCAAGCACCTTGGCGCCCGCGACCGGTTCGTCGGTGAAGACCGTCTCACCAGCGCTGTTGGTGTACTGGTAGACCTTGGCTGCCGACAGGGGCAGTGCCACGCCGCTGAGGGCGAGCAGGGCGGCGAGTCTGGCAAGGCGCCGGTTCCATGCGGTGGTCATGACGAGAGCCTTGCCGATGGTCTGGTTGATGGCTTGGGCATCATTCCCTTCCTTAGGTTTTTTCCCGCGGCGGTAGTCAGTCGCCAGGAGGCGTGATCAGATCACGGAGTCGGTCGAGTCGTGATTCGAGTGCATTGGCATCCGGGGCAGTAACGGTGACATGACCGAGCTTGCGGCCGGCCCGCGGGGTCTTGCCGTAATCGTGCCAACTGGTGCCGGGCACGGCGAGGACGGCCGCCGGGTCCGGCAGGCGGCCGATCAGGTTGAGCATGGCGACCTCGCCCAGCGGGTTGGTATCCCCCAGCGGCCAGTCGAGCAGGGCGCGGATATGGTTCGCGAACTGTGAAGTGCGTGCCCCGCCCAGGCTCCAGTGACCACTGTTGTGTACACGTGGTGCCATCTCGTTGATCATCAGCCGCCCGTCGACGACAAAGAACTCGATCGCCAGCACTCCGATATAGTCGAGTCGTTCCATCACCAGTTTGGCGGCCCGCTCGGCCTCGATCTGCAATGGATCACCGACGTGAACCGTGGACTGCCAGAGGATGCCATCCTGGTGCACGTTGGTTGCCAGGGGGTAGACGCGCTGTTCACCGCTGCGACTGCGTACCGCGATGATCGAGACTTCGCGCTCGAAGGGTTGCATTTGTTCCAGAATCGCCGGCACGCCGCCGAGCGTCTCCCAGGCGGCAGCGGCCTCGCCCAGGTCGCCCGGGTTACCAGGGTTGTCCGCGGTGCCTGGGGCTGCATCCCGAAGGGGGGCGGTCAGGCGCACTTGCCCCTTGCCGTCGTAGCCGAAGCGACGTGTTTTTAGGATCGCCGTTCCGCCGAGCTGCGAGACGCCTTGGGCAATATCCTGCGCCGAATCGATCCGCAGCCAGGGGGCGACCGACAGGCCGATTCCTTCGAAGAACTGTTTTTCTTCAAGGCGGTCCTGGGCGATGGCGAGCGCCCGCGGGTTTGGCATCAGGCAGTTGCGCGCGGCGAGCTGCTCTGCTGAGGCCAGCGGGACGTTCTCGAATTCCAGGGTGATCAGATCACATTCGACGGCGAGCTGCTCGAGGGCCTCGGAGTCGTCGAATTCAGCTCGGATATGTCGGCCGACCGAGGCGGCCGGCGGGTCCACGGCTGGATCGAGGAAGGTGAAGCGTTGCCCCATGGCTACGCCGGCCAGCCCCAGCATCTGACCGAGCTGCCCACCGCCGATCACACCGATATGCAGTCCGGCGGGCTCGCCGGTGCGGCCTTCGACGCGCGGCACCTGACATTGGTTTTGGACGCTGCTCACCGTGTCAGTCCTTGCCTGGCTCAGGCTTGTCGAGCACGGCCTGTGTCTGACGCTCGCGCCATGCGTCCAATTGTGCGGCCAGCGCTTCGTCGGTGATCGCCAGCGTCGCGGCGGCCAGCAGCGCGGCGTTGGTCGCCCCGGCGCGGCCGATCGCCATCGTGCCAACCGGCACGCCGGCGGGCATCTGTGCGATCGACAACAATGAATCCATCCCCGACAGGGCCTTGGACTGCACCGGCACACCGAACACCGGCAGACGGGTCTTGGCCGCCACCATGCCCGGCAGGTGGGCCGCACCACCGGCTCCGGCGATGATCACCTTCAGCCCCCGCTCCACGGCCGTACCGGCGTAGTCGAACAGCTTGTCGGGGGTGCGGTGTGCCGAGACCACTGCCTTCTCGAAGGGGATC
>DATHXP010000265.1:0-2225 GCA_035459605.1 Halomonas sp.
CAGCAGGCGCAGGCCCAGCTTGATGCTGTCCCAGGCATTCTCGCCGCCCCCCACGGCGCCGGGCGCCTCGTGGATACGCGCCGCACACAGGGCATTCAGCGCCCAGCCCAGCGCCGCCACCCCGAGCAGCACGGCCAGGGCAATCTCGCCGGGGCGGTCCTCGAAGAGCATCAGTACGCCACCGGCGGCCAGGGTCACGGCGCCTGCCACGCTGCCGCTCCAGCCCATCAGATTGCCGCGGCGCTGCTTGGCGATGGTCTTGCCCAGCACATCCTTGGTGGCGATGGAGGAGAGTCCCCGGGCCAGCGAGAGCGCCACCAGGGTGGCAAGCACCAGGCTCCCGCCGACGCCGCCGGTGCCGAATAGCGCCAGCAGGGCCAGGCACGCCGCGGCTGCCGCCTGGAGCAGCCCGCCGGCCACCCATACCCACTTGCGCTGGGGCTTGAGACGGATGAAGCCGGCCACGAACAGCTGTGGCAGCAGGGCACCGGATTCGCGGATCGGCACCAGCAGGCCGATCATCCAGAGGGGGGCCCCGATCACCCCCAGTAGCCAGGGCAGTACCAGCCGTGCGCTGGATAGCTCGTCGGCCAGCTTGTTGCCCAGCGAGGCGATCAGATGCAGGAAGAAGTTGCGCGGCTGCTCGTCGCACGCCTCATCGGGAATGTCCTTGCACATCCGGCTGTCATCGTCGCCGGTCAGCCACTCGTAGAGGCGGGATTGGCTGATCTCGGGTGCGGCCATGGTGGCTCCTCGCTGGTAGGATGGAGTCCCCATTGTCGCGACAAGGAGGCCGCCGTGTCATCTATCAGGCTCTTCGACTGCACTATCCTCGTTCGGGTGTCGCCATGACCCGTGACGGCCAGGCCATGCTCTACGGTCTCGGCGCGGTGGCGCTCTGGTCCACCGTGGCCACCGCCTTTAAGGTGGCGCTGGGGTATATGAGCCCACTTGCGCTGATGTGGCTCGCCTCGCTGGTCTCCTGGGCGCTGATCGGCGTGCTGGTGGCGCGCCAGGGATTACTGGGCCAGGCGCTGCGGCGGGGCTGGCGTACCGCCGCCTGGGCGGGGCTGATGAACCCGGTGGCCTACTATCTGGTGCTGTTCGGCGCCTATGACCGCCTGCCGGGCCAGGAGGCCATGGCGCTCAACTATACCTGGGCGCTGGCCATGGCGTTTCTGGCGGTACCGCTTCTCGGCCAGCGGCTGACGCGTATCGATGTGCTGGCGGGCCTTGTTGCCTATGCCGGGGTGTGGGTGATCGCCACCCGCGGCGCGATATTCGATGTGGCCTTCGCCGATCCGCTTGGGGTGGGGCTGGCGCTGGCCTCGACGCTGATCTGGGCGCTCTACTGGCTGCTCAATGCCCGCGATCACCGGCCGCCGCTGGTGGCCCAGTGGCAGAACTTCAGCGTCGGGGTACCGGTACTGACGCTGCTGCTGATCGCCGGTCCCGGCATCGAGTGGCATGGCTGGCCGGCGCTCGGCGCCGGGGTCTATGTGGGGCTGTTCGAGATGGGTGTCGCCTTCGTGCTGTGGCAGCTTGCGGTGCACGGCGTATCGCGCACGGCCAAGGTCTCCAACCTGATCTTCCTCTCGCCGCCGGTATCGCTGCTGCTGCTCTACCTGGTGGTGGGCGAGCCGATTCTGCCCTCCACTCTGGTCGGCCTGGTGCTGATCCTTGGCGGGCTCGGTCTGCAGCAGTGGCAGAAGGCGCCCCAGCCGACGCCCCAGGCGTGAGCCCCTTAGTCGCTGGTTTCGCCCAGCGCCAGGCCACTCTCCTCCAGCAGCGCCTCCAGCTCGGGCCAGACATTCTCCAGAATGATCGGCTGGCCGGCGGCGGTGGGGTGGATGCCGTCCTCCTGCATCAGAGTGTCGTCGAGGGCCACGCCCTCGAGCAAAAAGGGCACCAGCGCCAGCTCATAGTCGTCGGCCAGGCGGGGGTAGACCCCGGTGAAGGCGTCGCGATAGGCGCGTCCATAGTTGGGAGGAATATCGATGCCCAGCAGCAGCACCTCGGCATCGGCCGCGAGGCTGGCCTCGATCATGCGCCGCATATTGGCCTCGAACTGGCCGGGGGGCAGGCCGCGCAGGCCGTCGTTGCCGCCCAGTTCGAGAAGAACGATGTCGGGGTCATGCTGTCCGAGAAGCTCGGGTAGACGGCTCGCCCCGCCGCTCGAGGTCTCGCCGCTGATGCTGGCGTTGATCACCCGCGCCTTGCCGTCC
>DATHXP010000266.1:0-3510 GCA_035459605.1 Halomonas sp.
CGAGGTCGTGCAGCAGGGCGCCGACGATCATGTCCTCGTCGGCGCCGTCGGCTTCGGCGCGGGCGGCCGACTGCAGGGAGTGCTCCAGCCGCGTGACCTGATAGCCGCTCAGGGTGTTCTCCAGGTTGCGCAGAGCCTGCAGGAGGCGATCCGCCAGGCCCTGGTTGAACGTCTCTTCCAGGCGCTCCAGGAAGAGATACTCCTCCCGGGTGCCGTCTTTCATCTGTCGAAATGCGACCTTGTCCATTCAGGCGACCTCCTTGTTCGATGCGTGATGTTTCAAGAGACTGGCAAAGCGTTCGCGCGGGCCGTCGGTATCCAGGTAGCAGCCCTGCAGGTGACGCTGCCCTTCGCCGGGGTCGTAGCCGGTGCGCCCGTGCAGCACACGGCTGTTGTCGAACAGCATCAGCTCGCCGGCGTCGAGGGTAAAGCGCGCCTCGTAGGCGGGGTCCGCCAGCAGCTCGCCGAGCCGCTGACGCGCCCGGTGAAAGCGCCGGGTCTGGGCATCGCAGAGCAGCGGCAGTGCATCCAGGCGCGGGCTGTAGTGAACCCCGGTGGGGCGTCCGTCGTCATCACTCTGGATCATGGTGCGCTGGGTGACCAGCTCGGTGCCGGCGTCGACGAAGCGAAAGCGCACCGGGGTGGTCTTGAGCAGCGCATAGCCTTCGGGGTCTTCTTGCCGCAGCCGCTCGAGCACCTTGAGGCTGTCGGCCAGGGTCGAGAGCCCGCCGCTGGTCTCGTTGATCAGGCAGTGCAGCAGCTGAATGCCCGGCACCGGGCTGCGGTAGGGGTTGTCGGTATGCGGCCCCAGCGCCACGCTGCGATAGGCGAGGTCGTTGCCGCTGGGCCGCGAGTAGACCTCGAAGTAGCGCCCGAAGTTGGTTTCCTTCACGTAGCCGTAGTGGCCGCCCACCTGAAGGATGCGCTCGGGATCGGTGGGCACGCCGTAGAGGATGAGATAGCCGTAGCGCAGGTAGGCTTCCAGGGAGTCGCGAAAATAGCTCGGCTCCTCGAGCACCCGCTGCCAGTCGAAGCGCACCCGCGCCTGATCCAGGCTGGCATCCCAGGGTTCGGCGGCGGGAAAGAGTGAGGTGTTGTCATTGAGCTCGTCGGCCAGCACGCGCAGATCGAAGGTCTCGCGATGCCCATCGCTGAAGGCCAGCGCCACCCGGTGCTCATCGACCCGTGACGCGCTCTCCAGGGTCAGGTCCACATCGATGGCATGGGAGTCGAACAGCCGCTGCCGGGTCATCGCCTCCAGCTGATCCGGCGCCTGGGTGCGTTCGCGCAGCCACAGCGGGCTGATCTCTCGCGGCTGCCGGCCGTCGTCAAGGACGACCGACGGCGGCTGTTCGTGAATGACAAAAGCGTAGCGGGTAGTCATCGCGGGCCTCCTCGGCTGGGGCTGGCTGGGTTCATCACGCTTGCAGTGGTACGCATGGTGATACCCACACCGAGAAGCGAGTAGGGTTTGTCGCTTATCCCGAGGCATGCAATTTTCTTATAGAATAATACTAACAGCGTTGGTTCACGCTGAACTGTGAGTAAGGAGTAAGCGTAGAACAACGAGTGCTTCAAAGGAGGTTTATTTATGGAACGTGAAAGAGCGACCGATTTTTTCGGAAAAGCGGTTATTGATACGGAAGCGCTGCCGATAAAGCTGTGGCTTGAAGAAGATCAGCTGGATGAGGGTGCGTTGGATCAAGCCCGAGATCTGGCCAACCTGCCCTATGCGTTTCGCCACATCGCCATCATGCCCGACAGCCACCAGGGCTACGGCATGCCGATCGGCGGCGTGCTGGCCACTCGCGGCGTCCTGGTGCCCAATGCCGTCGGCGTGGATATCGGCTGTGGCATGTGCTCGCTGCGAACAAACCTTGAGGACATTGATACGCAGCAGCTGAAAGCCATTCTGGGTCTCATCCGTGAAACGGTCCCCGTGGGGTTCTCCCGCCATGATACGCCCCAGGACGAGGCCTGGATGCCCGAGCGCAAGGGTAACCTGCCCATCGTCGACCGCGAGTACGACAAGGCGCTGTATCAGATCGGCACCCTGGGTGGGGGCAACCATTTCATCGAAATACAGAAAGGATCAGACGGCTATATCTGGATCATGATTCATTCGGGGTCTCGCAACCTCGGCTTTACGGTGGCTAACCACTACCACGAGGTGGCAAAGGAGCTGAACGAGACGTCGGGAGAGCGCGTGCCCGAGGATCTTGCGCATCTTCCGGAAACGTCCGAGGCCTTCGCCCTGTATCGAGACGAGATGAACTACTGCATCGAGTTTGCGCTGGCCAATCGGCAGCTGATGATGGAAAGAGTCAAGGAGGCGTTTATCGAGGTGCTGTCCGACGTCGAGTTCTCGCACTTTATCAACAAGCCGCACAACTTCGCGGCCGAGGAAGAGCATTTCGGCGAACAAGTGATCGTGCATCGCAAGGGGGCGACGCGGGCAAGAGCGGGGGAGTGGGGGATGATCCCCGGGTCCCAGGGAACGCGCTCCTTTCTGGTGAAAGGCAAGGGGGAGGCCTACTCCTTCGAGTCGTGCTCGCACGGTGCCGGGCGGATCATGAGCCGAGCTCAGGCGCGCAAGACGCTGGACTTCAAGGAAGAGGTGGAGAGCCTCAAGCAGCGCGGCGTGCTGCACGCCCTGCGCGGGCGCAAGGATCTGGATGAGGCGCCGGGCTCGTACAAGGATATCGATACGGTGATGCGCAACCAGACGGACCTGGTCGACGTGGAGATCGAGCTGGAGCCGCTGGCCGTCGTCAAAGGCTGAAGCGCACTCTGGCTGCACGCAGCGCTGCGATGTTGTTTATACTCGGGCCAGCACCCGGCGACGGTCGGGACGTCGAATATTCTGACACAGCGAGACCGCAGCGTTGATCATTTCCGCTTCCACCGACTACCGTGCGGCAGCCAAGCGCCGCCTGCCGCCCTTCCTGTTCCACTACCTCGACGGCGGGGCTTACGCCGAGCATACGCTTAGACGCAACGTTGCCGACCTGGCCGATATCGCGCTGCGCCAGCGGGTGCTGAACAATATGTCCGAGCTGAGCCTGGAAACCTGCCTGTTCGATGAAACTCTGGCCATGCCGGTGGCGCTGTCGCCGGTGGGGCTGACCGGTATGTATGCGCGACGCGGCGAGGTGCAGGCGGCACGGGCGGCAGAGGCACAGGGCATCCCCTTTACCCTGTCCACGGTGTCGGTGTGTCCGATCGAAGAGGTGACCCCGGCGATCCGGCGGCCCATGTGGTTCCAGCTCTACGTGCTCAAGGATCGCGGCTTCATGCGCAATGTGCTGGAGCGGGCCAGGGACGCGGGAGTGAAGACGCTGGTATTTACCGTGGACATGCCGGTACCCGGTGCCCGCTACCGCGATGCCCATTCCGGCATGAGCGGCCCCAATGCGCCGCTGCGTCGAATATTGCAGGCCATGATGCACCCGCGCTGGGCCTGGGACGTGGGGCTCAAGGGCAAGCCGCATGATCTGGGCAATATCTCGA
>DATHXP010000267.1:0-4501 GCA_035459605.1 Halomonas sp.
AACCCCGCCCTCGCCTTCCGGCTCCCGTTTCTCAACAAGTGCGACGAGGCCGAGCGCCCCATCGTCGCCGAGTACTATCAGCGCGGCTTCGGCGAGGAGCTCGACGAGTCGTGGATACGGAAGGCGGATCAACCATGACCAAAAGCGCCCAGCAGCAGGCGCGCCGGCAGCAGCGAATCGAGGCGCTTTGCGCGGCAAGCCTGCGTGCGATGACCGGCCATGCCGACCTGCACTATCGCGGACGGCGCCTCTACCGGGGTGAGACGCGCCTGCCCGCTCACGCGCCGCACCTGCGCATCGACCCGGCTCAGGATGACTTCGCCGACTGCCGGGCCGTCGCCGACGGCATGGCGATGCGCCTGCTGCACTCCGACATGGCCCTGCATCGACAGCACTGTCCCGATGACCCGGTCGAGCGGCTGGTCTTCGAGCTGCTTGAGCAGCTGCGGGTCGAGACTCGCGTGCCCAGCGACATGCCGGGAATGGCCGACAATCTGCTACGCCGCTTCGAACGCTGGTCGCAGGACTTCTATCACTCCGGCCTCACCGAGGGCAGCATCGGCATGCTGCTCTATACTGTGGCGCAGATATGCTGGTCACGGCTGCATGCCCGGCCGGTACTCGAAGAAACCGAGGATTACATCGAGAGCACTCGCTTCTCCCTGGTACGCGAACTCGGAACGGCACTTCATGGCCTGCGCCGTCAGCGCCACGACCAGAGCGCCTACGCCGAGCATGCTCTGACCATTGCCGCCCTCGTCGGCGAACGGGTGCGCGCCGAGCGGGCCCAGGCCGAAGGCGACGACGCGGCCGCCGAACAGGAAGAGGAGGCCACCGGCGCCTTCGCCCTGCTGCTCGACTTTGACGACGGCGACGGCGACGATGGCGCCATCGCCACCGCCGCCACCGGACGCAGCAAGGCCTTCGAGGATGCCGCCCTGGCCTATCGCGTCTTCACTACCCGCTTCGATCGCGAAGTTGCGGCTGGCGGTCTGGTGCGCCGTGCTCTGCTGCGCGAGTACCGTGAGCAGCTCGACAAGGCCACCGCCGAGCAGGGCATCAACCTGCCCCGCCTGGCTCGCCGCCTCGGCGCCGCGCTGTGGGAGCCGCGCCCCGACGGCTGGGCCTTCGGCGAGGAAGAGGGCCGTATCGATGGACGCCGCCTGGCGCAGCTGGTCAGCTCGCCCACCGAGCGCCGCCTGTTCTATCGCGATCAGGTCAAGCTGGGCGCAGACTGCGCCGTTAGCCTGCTGATCGACTGCTCGGGCTCCATGAAGCACCACATCGTCCCGGTGACGCTGATGGCCGAAAGCCTGATCCGCGCCCTGGAGATGATCGGCGCCAGCGCCGAGCTGCTCGGCTTTACCACCGGCGCCTGGAACGGTGGCCGCGTCTACAAGGAGTGGATGCGCAGCGGACGTCCCCGTGGACCGGGGCGCCTCAACGAAGTCTGCCATATGGTGTTCAAGGATGCCGAACGCAGCTGGCGCCGTGCCCGCACCGACATCGCCGCGCTGCTCAAGCCCGACCTGTTTCGCGAGGGGATCGACGGCGAGGCGGTCGAGTGGGCCTGTGAGCGTCTTCTTGCTCGCTCCGAGAACCGGCGCATCTTGATCGTGATTTCCGACGGCTGCCCGGCCGACAGCGCCACCAACCTGGCCAACGACGCCTTCTACCTGGACAACCACCTCAAGGAGGTGGTCGCCCGACGCACCCGTGAAGGCCAGGTGGAGGTGCTGGGCCTGGGCGTGGGCCTGGACCTGAGCCCCTTCTACCGCCGCTGCCTGGCCACCGACATGTCCCAGGCGCTCGATACGCATCTGTTCGACGAGATCGTCGAACTGATCGGCGGACGCCACCGCCGCTGATTGACGTCAAATCGGTGCGCCGAGCTGCCCCGGGGGCGCCCCGCGGTCAAGGCGGTGCACGGCGGGCTCGACGTCCACGACCTCGATAACGCCACTACCCACGTCATTGCCACCGCGGCAATCGAGGCCTTCCTGCCCATCGAGGACGGTGCCTGGCGGCTGTGCGACGCTGCCGAGTAGACAGCTGAAGCTATACCAGCTCTGAGGCGATCAGCCCGCCGCCGATCAGCATCAGGGTGGCAAAGGCGAGGCGCCGCATCGCCAACGTGGAGAGCGGCGGCGGCCAGCGGCGCCCGGCGTAGGTCGCCAGGGATACCATCGGGATAGCCCAGGCCGCAAGAATCAGGATCTCGGCATCCAGCTGCCCGCGCAGGGCAACAAACAGAGTCCGCGTGCCCGAGGTGGCCGCAAACAGCAGGATCAGCATGTTGCGGATCGCCACCAACGGCATCGGCTGACGGTAGCACTGATAGATCACCGGCGGCCCGGCGATGCCGAACAGTCCCCCAAACAGCCCCGAGAACACACCGCTGACAAAGAAGCTGAAGCGCGACGACAGTGTCTCGCGCGGCCGTGGCCGCAGCACCAGGCTCAGGCCGCCATAGCACACCACCAAGCCAAGGGCGATGCGCAACACGCTGGCCGCGCTATGACTGAGGTAGCCAAGCAACAGTACACCGACAATGATCGACGGGATGATACCGGCGATAGTGGCGGCCGTGGCTCGCAGGTCGAGGAGTCTCAACTTGCCTGGCAGCGCCACGGCGCTATTGGCCAGGGTCATCAGGCTGACCACAGCGGCTACCGAGGCCACCGAGGTGATGGAGAGCCCGCTGGTGGCGCCCATCACGATCATCCCCAGGCCAAAGCCGGTCACCGTCTGAAAGTAGCCGGCGAGCGCAGCGATCGCTGCGAAAAGCAGCAGAACCTCGATGCCCATGGCGATCTTAGGCGCCGTGGGCGGCGGCCTGCGCCTGCACGGTGGTCACGGCGATGACGTGGTAGATGTCGTCGACGCTGCAGCCTCGCGAGAGGTCGTTGGCCGGCTTGGCCAGCCCTTGCAGCAGCGGACCAATGGCCTCGGCGCCGCCAATTCTCTCGGCTAGCTTATAGCCAATATTTCCAGCCTCCAAATTAGGGAAAATCAGCACGTTAGCCTTGCCCTTCACTCTAGAGTGGGGCAGCTTGCGATCTGCTATATCGGCCACGATAGCCGCATCAAGCTGTACATCCTCATCAATCGCAATTTCCGGGCGACGACGCTTCACCTCATGCGCTGCTTGCACTACCTTCTCCACATTGCCGTGCTGCGCGCTGCCGCTAGTAGAAAACGACAGCATGGCCACTCGGGGCTCCTCGCCGAGCAGTATCTCAGCGCTTTCTGCAGCCGCCAAGGCGATGTTGGCCAACTGCTCGGCATCCGGGTCAATCACCAAGCCACAGTCAGAAAAAATCATGCCACCCTTGAGGTTATGAAACGGCTTGCACAGCATCATCAGAAAAAAACTGGATATCAGCGAGTTCCCGGGCGCCGTTCCTAACAGCTGAATAGCGCTTCTAACCACATCGGCAGTGGTGTTGACAGCACCAGCAACAGAGCCATCAGCGTGCCCTTCACGCACCATCATGTTGGCAAAGCACAGCGGCTCACGAATAGCTGCCTCAGCCTGCTCGAGAGTCATACCTTTTTTTTCACGCAGCTTATGCAGCGCTTGTGCCAGGCTGCCGGTCAGCGGCGAGTCGGCTGGATCGACGACGTTGATTGCGGTCAAATCAACAGCGTACTTCTTGGCTGCCGCAGCAATGCCGTCGCGCGCCCCCACTAGAATCACGTGCGCAATGCCGTCCTCGGCGGCCCTTACGGCGGCGCGCAGCACACGCTCATCCTCACCTTCACAGAGCACGATGCGTCGGGGCGCGCGGCGGGAATTTTCGAGAATTTGGTTCAGGGCTTTCATAACACCTCCCTGCTGCCGCCGGCGAAGGCGGCATTATCAAGAACCCCCGGCAAGGCCGGGGGGAATTCACTACGCAGTTGGTGCATTGATGCTAGACGTAGTCCTGGTACTTCTCGAGCAGGCGCACCGGCTTCCTCAGCGCATCACGGCGGAAGGGATCACCCAGCTCACGCGTACACATGACCTCGATAATCGTGGTCTTGCCTTCGTTCATCTGCATGTCCACCGCCTTCTTCAGCGCCGGCCCCACGTCCTCCAGACGGTCAACGGTGATACCCTCGGCACCCATCGCACGACCAATTTCGGCAAAGCTCTGGTTATCCAGCTCGCCGGCCACGAAGCGACGGTTGTAGAACTCAACCTGGTTCTTCTTCTCCGCACCCCACTGACGGTTATGGAACACCACCGCGGTCACCGGAATGTCGTGACGCACCGCCGTCATGGTTTCCATCAGGCTCATGCCCCAGGCGCCATCACCCGTATAGGCAATCGCCGGACGCTCCGGCGCCGCGACCTTGGCCCCTATGATCGTGGGGAAAGCATAGCCGCAGTTACCAAAGCTCATCGGTGCAAAGAAACTGCGCGGCTTTTCAAAACGCAGGTAGCTGTGCGCTATCGCGTTGATGTTGCCGATGTCGGTAGACACCATGACGTCTTCCGGCATGGCCTTTTCCA
>DATHXP010000268.1:0-6182 GCA_035459605.1 Halomonas sp.
TGGTCAAGCAGGCGGTGGCCGAACCCGGCGACGGCGCGGTGCTGGTCGTCGATGCCGGCGGCTCCATGCGCTGCGCCATGCTCGGCGACATGCTGGCCGAGCAGGCGGTCGGCAACGGCTGGGCGGGGATTGTCATGTACGGCTGCGTGCGCGACGTGGATATTCTGGTCACGCTGGAGCTAGGCATCCAGGCGCTGGCCAGCCACCCGCGCAGGAGCGAGAAGCGCGGCGAGGGGCAGCGCGACATCGAAGTCACCTTCGCCGGCGTCACGATCCGGCCCGGCCAGTGGCTGTATGCGGACAACAACGGCATCCTGATTGCCGACGAGCGCCTGGCGCTGGAACGCTGATTTTTTGTCACGCCTCGACTCCGGCGGGCCCTGCCAGGCGGGCTCGTCGGAGGCTATCTGGACCAAGCATTTAAGCCAAACATGTCCGCACCGCCCGCCGCCAAGCTGACGCCAGGCGCCCTGGCCCGCAGCGTGCTGCGCGCGCTGCGCGACCAGCTGCGGCCGCTGATCGCCTACCACCTGTTCTTCACGCTGCTGGCCTCAAGCCTGCTGCTGCCCGCTATCGCCTGGACCCTGGCTCACGTGCTCAAGCGCTTCGGCCGACCGGTGCTCACGCTAAACGAGCTGCTCGAGCTGGCGCTGAGCCCCGCGGGGTCGCTGTGGCTGCTTTTGACCATCGCCCTGACGTTTCTGGTGCTGTATCTGCAGCAGGCGGGCATGATGCTGCTGGCGGTTCGCCGGCGCGATGGCCGCTTTCGCTCCGCCTTCGTCGTGCTGTGGCACGTCGTTCATCGGCTGCCTGCGCTGCTCGGTCTGATCATCGCCCAGGTCGGCACCCACCTGCTGCTGGCGCTGCCCGTCGCCCTGGCGCTTGGCGGGCTGTATGAGCTCATGCTCGGCGGACTGGACAGCTACTACGTGCAGAAGGTGCGTCCGCCGGCGCTGTGGTACTACCTGACCCTGGCCGTGCCGCTGATCGCGGCCTGGGCCATCGCCGCCGCCCGACTCTATGTGCGCTGGATTCTGGCGCTGCCCATCGTCGTCCTGGAGCAGTATTCCGCGCTGCCCGCGCTGCGCCTCAGCTACCGTCTGACCCGCCGACGCACCCGCGCGCTCGGCCTGATGGTGCTGACGCTTTTAGCGATCATCGCCGCTCTGCCGGTTGCTGCCAGCGCGCTGTTCGACGCGCTGCTCACCCCGCTGCTGGGCTGGCTGCCCGATGATCACGACCTGCTGGCGCCCATCATTCTGGGCTATGTCACGCTTTACATGCTGCTCACCCTGGCGATCACCTTCGTCGGCATTGCCGCCAACGCCCTGCTCTCGGCATCGCTCTATCTGCGTCTCGGCCAGCGCCAGCCGCATCTGGCGCCGTCGCCGCCACCGGCCCAGGCTAGCCGACTGGCCTGGGCGCTCGAGCTTGGCGTACTGCTGTTCGCCGTGTCCCAGGCGTGGTGGATCGTCAACAGCTTCGAGCTGCGCGACGACGTTACCATTATTGCCCATCGCGGCAGCTCGCAAAGCGCGCCGGAGAACACCCTGGCCGCCGTCAAGCAGGCCGTTGCCGACGGCGCCGACTATGTGGAAATTGACGTGCGCCTGAGCGCCGACGACAGGCTGGTGCTCTACCACGACCGCAGCCTGCGCCGCCTGCTCGGCGATCCGCGCAACATTGCCGACATCCCTTTTGACGAGCTGCGCCGCTTCGACGCGGGCAGCTGGTTTGGCGACGCCTTCGTCGGCGAGCCCATCGCCACGCTTGGCGAAGCGCTTGCTGCCACGCGCGGACGGGCCGGCCTGATGATCGACATGAAGTCTGCAGCGGGGCAGGAGGCGACGCTGATTGAAGCCGTACTCGGCGCGCTGGACGCGGAAACGGCTCAGCGTCGCGCCTGCCGTGACACTCTCGAAGCGCCCTATTCTGTCGCCCACTGCGGCGCACCCGAGGTGTACGACGACGTGCGTTTAGCGGTGGGGCGGCCGTGGCTGGTGGACGCGCTCAAGCAGCGCGAACCGCGCCTGCGCATCACCCTGCTGGCCGAGCTGATCGTGCCCGGCACGCTTGAACGGCGCGGCTTTGACGCGCTGGGACTGCGCTACAATCGAATCAACGAAAAGGAGATTCGACTGGCCAACCACTACGGCTACGAGCTGCACGCCTGGACGGTGAACGCCCCGCGAGAGATGACGCGCCTGATGGACCTGGGCGTTGACGCCATCATCACCGATCATCCGCGGCGTCTCGTCGCCCTTGTCGAGCAGCGCGCCGCCTTGAGTGACGGCGAGCTGCTGCTGGTCAAGCTGCGCAGCTGGCTGCGCGACTGAAGCAGCGCGCTGCCTAGTCGCGCCGACAGCGCCGGCTGGCCCGGCCCGAGACAGATCAGGCCAGCTGCTCGCCGGCCAGCATGAACCAGGTCTCGAGCACCGCATCGGGGTTCAGCGACACCGAGTCGATCCCCTGCTCCATCAGCCACTTGGCCAGGTCTGGATGATCCGACGGCCCCTGGCCGCAGATGCCCACGTACTTGCCCTGGGCCTTGCACGCCTGAATGGCCATGGCCAGCAGCTTCTTGACCGCCGGATTGCGCTCTTCAAACAGGTGCGCCACGATGCCGGAGTCGCGGTCCAGCCCCAGGGTGAGCTGGGTCAGGTCGTTGGAGCCGATCGAGAAGCCGTCGAAATACTCGAGGAACTCGTCGGCCAGCAGGGCGTTGGCCGGCAGCTCGCACATCATGATCAGCTTGAGGCCGCTGTCGCCACGCTTAAGGCCGTTGGACGCCAGCAGATCAACCACCTGGCTCGCCTCTTCGGTGGTGCGCACGAAAGGCACCATGATCTCGATGTTGCTCAGGCCCATCTCTTCGCGCACGTACTTCAGCGCGCGGCACTCCAGCTCGAAGCAGGCGCGGAAGGCATCAGAGATGTAGCGCGAAGCGCCGCGAAAGCCCAGCATGGGGTTTTCCTCGCCCGGCTCATAGAGCTTGCCGCCGATCAGATTCTCGTATTCGTTGGACTTGAAGTCGGACAGGCGCACGATCACCCGCTGGGGATAAAAGGCCGCCGCCAGCGTCGAAATTCCTTCGACCAGCTTGTCGACATAGAAGCTGACCGGGTCGGCATAGCCCGCCGTGCGCAGATCGATGCTCTGCTGCAGCTCCGCCGACAGGGTGTCGTACTCGAGCAGCGCCTTGGGATGGACGCCGATCATGCGGTTGATGATGAACTCCAGCCGCGCCAGGCCGACCCCGGCGTTGGGCAGGCCGGCGAAGCTGAAGGCGCGATCCGGGTTGCCGACGTTCATCATGATCTTGAACGGGATTTCCGGCATGGCGTCGACGCTGGTGACCTTGCGGTCGAACTCCAGCAGCCCGTCGTAGACCTGTCCGGTGTCGCCCTCGGCGCACGACACGGTGACGTCGCGACCGTCGGCCAGCACGTCGGTGGCATCGGTGCAGCCGACAACCGCCGGAATGCCCAGCTCGCGAGCGATGATGGCCGCATGGCAGGTGCGCCCGCCGCGGTTGGTCACGATCGCCGAGGCGCGCTTCATTATCGGCTCCCAGTCCGGGTCGGTCATGTCGGTGACCAGCACGTCGCCCGGCTCGACCTTTTCCATGTCTTCCGGCGAGAACACCACCTTGACCGCGCCGCGGCCGATGCGCTGGCCGATGGCGCGGCCGCTGACCAGCGTGCGCCCCTTTTCCTTGAGCTGGAAGCGCTCCAGAGTGCCGCCCTGCTGCTGGGAGACCACGGTTTCCGGGCGCGCCTGGACAATGTAGAGTCTGCCGTCGTCGCCGTCCAGCGCCCACTCGATGTCCATCGGACGCCCGTAGTGCTGCTCGATGATCACCGCCTGACGCGCCAGGGCCATGACCTGGTCGTCGTTGATGCAGAAGCGCCCGCGCTTGCTCAGCGGTACATCGAGCGTCTCCACCGAGCGCCCGGCGCTGGTATCGTCGGTGTAGACCATCTGAATCAGCTTGGAGCCGAGGTTGCGACGCAGCACGGCGGGGCGCCCGGCGGCCAGCGTCGGCTTGTGGACGTAGAATTCATCCGGATTGACGGCGCCCTGCACCACCGTTTCACCCAGGCCCCAGGACGCGGTAACAAACACCACGTCGTCAAAGCCGGACTCGGTGTCCAGGGTAAACATCACGCCGCTGGCGCCGGTCTCAGAGCGCACCATCTTCTGCACGCCGGCGGAGAGCGCCACGTTCTCGTGGGCGTAGCCGCGATGTACGCGGTAGGAAATGGCGCGGTCGTTGAACAGCGAGGCAAACACCTCGTGCACCGCCTGCTTGATATTGTCGAAGCCTTCGATGTTGAGAAAGGTCTCCTGCTGGCCGGCAAAGGAGGCGTCCGGCAGGTCTTCGGCGGTGGCCGAGCTGCGCACCGCCACCTTGAGGCTGGGGTGGCGCGCCTGCAGCGTGGCGTAGCTTTCGCGCAGCGCGTTCTCGAAGGCCGGCGGCAGCGGCGTGTCGACGACCCACTGGCGGATCTGCGCGCCGACCCGGGCCAGCTCGTTCACATCGTCAACGTCGAGCGACGACAGGGCCTGGTTGATGCGCTCGTTGAGCCCGTCGTGAGCCAGGAATTCGCGATACGCATGGGCCGTGGTGGCAAAACCGCCGGGAACGGTAACGCCCGCGCCGGCAAGGTTCGAGATCATCTCGCCGAGAGAGGCGTTCTTGCCCCCCACCCGCTCGACATCGTTCATGCCCAGCTGATCGAACCATTGAATGTAATCGTCCACGAAGCCCCCTTGGATGGCACGCTCGGCCTGCGCTGTGCGCCGTCATGAATGGAATGTCGGCCACCCTACCAGCGTCGGTCGATATTCGCCATTGGTCTAACAGCGAAGTCACTGAAGGTTTTTTACAACAGCGGGGTAAAAGTCGGACTTTGTGTAGTCGCCTTGCCTGCCGGCCAACCCTGACTGTTTCCCCAAGTGTTGAGCTGGCGCGGCTGCGGGTCGACAATGAGCGCTCTATTCGCCGACTACAGGGATCGACATGACCCGCACCGCCTTTTTCATTTCCGACGGCACCGGCATCACCGCCGAGAGCCTGGGCCGCAGCCTGCTGGCCCAGTTCGAGAACGTCGAGATTCGCAAGGTCACCAAGCCCTACATCGACAGCGTGGAAAAGGCCCGGGAGCTGGTCAAGATCATCGACGCCACGGCGGCCAAGGATGCCCACCAGCCGATCATCATCGACACCATCGTTGACGAAGCCGTGCGCGACGTCGTGAGCGAGGCCACCGGCTTCAAGGTCGACATCTTCTCGACCTTTCTCAAGCCGCTGGAGGAGGAGCTGTCCACCCGCTCTTCCTACAGCGTGGGCCGCACCCACGCCATCGGCAGCGATACCATCTACATGGACCGCATTGAGTCGGTGCACTTCGCGCTGGATAACGATGACGGCGCGCGCACCCATCAATATGATGAAGCCGATATCATCCTGGTGGGCGTGTCGCGCTGCGGCAAGACGCCGACGTCACTGTATCTGGCACTGCAGTTTGGCATCCGCGCCGCCAACTACCCGCTCACCGAAGACGACCATGACGAGGACGGCTCGCTCAAGCTGCCCGACGTGCTGGCCCGCCAGCGCCACAAGCTGTTTGGCCTGACCATCGACCCGCGCCGGCTGGCGGCCATTCGTCACGAGCGCCGCCCCAGCAGCCGCTACAGCTCCCTGGATCAGTGCATGCAGGAAGTTCAGCAGGCCGAGGGGCTGTTTCGCCAGATGAACATTCCCTATATCGACACTACGCGCTTCTCGGTGGAAGAGATCTCGACGCGCATGATCGCCGAGACCGGCATCGACCGGCGCTTTTCACCGCGCTGAAGCACCCGGCCGAGCCGGCCAGACACGCGCTGTAACGCTCAGCGCGGCGCGTCGTAGCGCCCGGCTCGCCCGCGTGAAAAGACCACCTGCCACAGCTGCATATGGCGAATGCGAAAGCCGCCGGCACAGGCGGATAGGTAATAGCGAAACATGCGGCGAGTCCGCTCGTTGTAGCGCTCGGCAACCTCGTGCCAGCGCGCATCGAAGTTGGCGAGCCAGGCCATCAGCGTCCGGTCGTAGTCGGCGCCAAAGTTCTGCCAGTCCTCCATCAGCAGATGCTGCTCGCTGTGCTGCATGATATGCATGGCCGAGGGCAGAACGCCGT
>DATHXP010000269.1:0-9837 GCA_035459605.1 Halomonas sp.
GGTGACAGGAGGCGCAGATAGTGGCGTAGGTTTTCTTGCCGCGCTCCATCAGCTCATCCAGCGTCCATTCCCGATCGGCTCCGGATGCTTCTTGTTCGGCGGCGGCCTTGCTCTCGACCAGCCACTGATCAAACTCCTCGGCCTGCACGGCCTCCACGACAATCGGCATGAAGCCATGATCGCGGCCGCACAGCTCGGCGCACTGGCCGCGATAGATCCCCGGCTCGTCAACGCGGACCCAGTTCTCGTTGATAAAGCCGGGGATCGCGTCCTGCTTGACGGCAAACTCGGGCACCCACCAGGAGTGAATCACGTCGTCCGAGGTCATCAGCAGGCGCACCTTTCTGCCGACGGGCAGCATCAGGGGCTGATCCACTTCCAGCAAATAGTTTTCACCCTTGGCCTGGGCGCCGCTGATCTGATCGCGCGGCGTGGCCAGGCTGGACACCAAGGAGACGTCCTCGCCGAGATATTCGTAACGCCAGCGCCACTGCTGCCCGGTGATCATCACATCGAGTTCGGACTGGCTGGTGTCATACATGGTTTTCAAAGTTGCCGTGGCGGGAATCGCTATGGCGATCAGGATCGCAAAGGGTATCAGCGTCCAGACGACCTCGACCGTTGTGTTCTCGTGAAAATGTGCGGCCTTGGCACCTCGGGAATGCCGATAGCGAAACAGGGAGTAGAACATGACGCCAAAGACCACGGCGCCGATGCCCAGGCTGATCCAGAAGATCGCCATGTGCAGGAAATGTACTTCGCGACTGACGTCGGTGACGCCGACCGGCATGTTCCATCTGGCGGCAAGCGTCGGAGCTGCGGCCGTGAGGCCAAGCAGCCCTGTCGTCAACGCCAGTGCCAGACCGTTCTGACCAATGCGCATCGGAGCCCCCCGATGTTGTTGTTATCGCGCGCCGCTATCGATTGCCGTTATCGATTGCCGCTATTGATGATGGTCAAATGTCACCATGTCTCTAGAAGTCGAGTATAGAAGACGTTTACCGCCCGGTGCGCGAGGAGCGCAGGAGCTTAAACGCGATTTTCAACGCTCGATAACTCATGGCCGCTCAGCCAGCAACCCGGCTCGCCACCGTCACAAGCGTGATGATCAGGACGATACCCAGCACAATGGCAGCGAGAATAAAGGGAGCAGCGCTCTGGCGCTGGAAGTCTTCCTCCCGACTCGTTTCCTTCTGAACGCCAAAAAATGCCGCCAGCACCGATTTGATCACCCGCCACATGTCAGCTGCCTCGCAGGGAACTTACTCCGACCTTAGCCTATCCACCTTATTCCAGGGAGCACAAAAGCGAGCCGCCATATTCAGAGACCGCTCGGAGGCCGGATTGCCACACCGACAGGATGCAGCGGAACAATGCCCTCGCCCAGGGTTCAATCAAAAACTGGGCGCACAGACAGGAGCCAACCTCATGCCTAGTCAAGACCAGCAAGCTTCAAGAATAGACAGCCTGCCGCACATCCGGTGGTGGAATCAGCAGTGGCGGCAGTACTCGAGACCCCTTGTCCACTGGCAGCTTCTGTGGGTCGAGTGCATGACCGAAACCCTGCTGCTGGAAACCACCTATCTTCACCGCCTGGCATGCTGTGGCCAGCGGCTGGTTACCCCCAGAAACGCACGCGAGGGACAACCTATCCAGCAGCCTCAGGATAGCTACCGTCAGGCGGTGGAAGAAGCCGCCGCAGCGTACAATCAGCGCATGCGCAGCATGGCCAAACTCTCCACCAAGCTGGGGAAACGGCTCTGGGAAGAACAGTAGCGCCTGATCGGTTTCAAGCACCTATACAGCGCGCTATGCAAGACCTGCAAGCTTGACGATCAGCGGCAGCAGGAAGGCCGTGACAAGCCCCGTCAGCCCCATGGCCAGGCCCGAGAAGGCACCGGCCACGGCGCCGATGCGGGCGAATGCCTGAGCCGTACCGAAGCCGTGAGCCGAGAGCCCCAGCGCAAAGCCCTGCACCGCCGGGTCCTTGATTCGCAGCAGGCGGAACACCCAGGGCGCCAGCGCACAGCCGATGGAACCGGTCAGCAACACCAGCCCCGCCGCCAACGACGGAATGCCGCCGATCTGCTCAGCGATGCCCATGGCAATCGGCGACGTCACCGAGCGCGGCGCCAGCGACATCAGAGTGGCATGCTGGGCACCCAGCAGCAGCGCCACCCCCAGCGTCGAGAGCACCGCGGTCACGATACCGGTCAGGCAGGCAATCAGCAGCGGCACCAGCACGCGGCGCACCCGCTCGCGATGATCATACAGCGGAATTGCCAGCGCCACCGTCGCCGGGCCGAGCAAAAAGTGAATGAACTGTGCCCCTTCGAAGTAAGTGGCATAATCCATGTCCAGCAGCAATAGCAGGCCGATCAGCATGGCGATGGAGAGCGTCACCGGATGCAGCAGCGGCGTGCCGCCAAGGGCACGATTGATGCGCACCGCCAGGGTGAACACCAGCAGCGTCATCAGCAGCGAGAGCAGCGGATTCCCGGAGAGATAGACCCATAGCTGATCCAGCGTCGCAACGTTCATCGCCCTTCCCCACCGCGTCGGCGGTTGAGCCGATCCAGCGCCCAGGCGGTGGCAGCCAGGGTCAGCCCGGTGGAAACCACCAGGGTAACCAGAATCGACCACAGGTCCCGACCGATCAGCGCGAAATGAACCATCAGCCCCACGCCTGCCGGAACGAAGAGCAGCGTCAGGTAGCGCAGCAGCCCCTCACCGGTCATCCGCAGGCTATCCGGCACCTTGCCAACCGCCACCAGCCCGGCCAGCAGGATCACCATGCCAATTACCGGCCCCGGAATCGGCATCGTCAGCCCGCGCGCCACCAGCTCCCCCAGGAACTGGCAGACGAGCAGCACGCTCATCCCCATGATTAACGGCACGGCACACCCCCTTTGCGAACCCAGGCAACCCCTTCAGGCAGGCGCTGCACAAGCCACCGACATGGATAGAGCATCCATAGCCTAGCCCAGCGCCTGACAGTCCAAGCAACTGAAAATAAAGTGCAAAAGGGGCTTTTCATTTGCCCCCCAAAGCGCTAGTATACGCCTCGTTCTCGGGGATCAGACCGCTCGGTCAGAAATCCGAAAATAGAGTCGGAGCGTGGCGCAGCTTGGTAGCGCGTTGCAATGGGGTTGCAAAGGTCGCAGGTTCGAATCCTGTCGCTCCGACCAGAAACATCAAAAAAACCGCCACTTACGGATCATGCCGGGTGGCGGTTTTTCGTTGTACTCGTCACTAGGTGACTGCTCTATCCAGAACAGACACACCTCCGGGCTGAACAACGTTATTCTCTAACCCTGGCAGGCCTTAAGGCGGCTAGATTGACCCTCGGTGCTATCCCACTGGATGGCACACCGATCAGTAGCGATCTCGTGAAAGCTCCACTTGTGGCCCACACATGAGCAACAGCGCGACTTGTGGATCATCTTGCCGCGAACAAAATCAGTGTCGTCGGCATCAGAGGCGATGGCCATTGACAGGCGTCACGCAGGGCGATTTCGGAGCTGCTGCGGGAGCTGTGGCGTGCCAGCGCACCGCTCGACGGGGTAACCTGTCGGGATCAGGAGGAATCAATGGTCTCTCGCTTCACCGCCCAGCGGCTGCGCAACTCGCTCCAGCACCTGTTGATTTTCGCCGGCATGGCGCTGCTGCTCTCGGTACCGGCCTGGATGCTGGCAGGTGGTGTGGGAGTAGTGTGGGCCTTCGGCCTGGTGATATTGACCCTCTACCTCAGCGGTCGCGTCCCGGCACGCCTGGTTCTGGCACAGGCCGGCGCCGCGGCGCTGCAGCGGCATCAGGCGCCCCAGCTCTATCGGGTGGTGGACCTGCTCTATCGACGCGCGGGAATCAGCCGCCCGCCGGCGCTGTTCTACGTGCCGTCACGAGATCTCAACGCCTTCGCGGTGGGCGATGCCGACAACGGCGGTATCGCCATCACCGAGGGACTGATACAGGGCCTGCCGCTGCGCGAGCTGGCAGGAATCCTCGCCCACGAGGTCAGCCACCTGCGCCACGGAGATAGCCGGGTGATGTCCATGGCCGCCACCATGACGCGACTCACCGTCTGGGGGGCCATGCTGGTGCAGCTATCGCTGATCGTCATGCTGCCCATGGCCATGGCCGGGGAAATCCGCATACCCTGGCTGATGCTGGTGGTGGTGGGGCTGTCCCCCATCGGCAGCACCCTGCTGCAGCTGGCGCTGTCGCGAAATCGCGAGTTCACCGCCGACCTGGAGGCGGCGACCCTGACGCGCGATCCCCAGGGGCTGGCCAACGCTCTGGAGATACTGGAGCGACATAGCGGGCTGTGGCTGAGCACGCTCTTCGGGCGTCAGCAGCTGCCAAGATGGCTGCGCCTGCTGCACACTCATCCTCCTACGCGCGAGCGGATTCGGCGTCTGATGAAGCTGGCCGATCGGCAGGGTCCTCGGCCGCCCTCCTCGCGCCCCTTCCGACCCCGTGCCCCCCTGGTGGAAGCTCGCCCGAAGCGCCGCGGACTTCGCTACTGGCTGGGAGGGCGGCGCTGATCGCCGACATTTGTCCTGACGACAGGAAAGTCTAAGCTATCCCTTTGCGTTTCCCACCGCGCTTTCTATCGCACATTTGTTCAAGGAAAATCCCGTGCAGAATTCTGTGAAATATATCGGCGCCCACGTCAGCGCCGCCGGCGGCGTTGACAGGGCCGTCGAGCGCGCCGTGGAGATAGGCGCCAACGCCTTCGCGCTATTCACCAAGAACCAGCGCCAGTGGCGGGCCAAGCCGCTCTCCGACGAGGTGATCGAAGCCTTTCGCACCGCCTGTCGCGAGCACGGTTTCGGCCCGGGCCAGATCCTTCCCCACGGCAGCTATCTGATCAACCTGGGTCACCCTGAGGCGGAGGGGCTGGCCAAGTCGCGAGCGGCCTTCCTGGACGAGATGCAGCGCTGCGAGCAGCTGGGGATCGACCGCCTCAACTTCCACCCGGGAAGCCATCTGCGCAAGATCAGCGAAGCCGACTGTCTAGCGCGCATTGCCGAGTCGATCAACGAGGCGCTCGCATGTACCCGCGGCGTCACCGCGGTGCTCGAGAACACCGCCGGCCAGGGCAGCAACCTGGGATGGCGCTTCGAACACCTGGCCGAGATCATCGAACAGATAGATGACAAACCGCGCGTCGGGGTGTGTATCGACACCTGCCACGCCTTCGCCGCCGGCTACGAGCAGCGTAGCGCCGAGGCCACCCTCGTGATGCTCGACGAGCTCGATGCCGTGGTGGGTATCGGCTACCTCATGGGGATGCATCTCAACGATGCCAAGAGCGAGCTGGGCAGCCGCGTGGACCGCCACCACAGCCTGGGCCGTGGCAACATCGGCAGCGCCTGTTTCACCGCTCTGATGCAAGACCCGCGCACCGATGGCATGCCGCTGGTGCTCGAAACCATCGAGCCGGCCATCTGGGCCGAGGAGATCGCCTGGCTGCGCGCCCAGCAGCACGCGACTTGACGTCCATCATCCCGTCTGCCTGCTCGGCGGCGCGCTGAGCGCCGGGAGAATTGACCGTTCTACCCGACACGGTGCATGCTTTTTGGTGTTAAACCTCGCAATACGTTGAGAAAAAAAGGAAATCGATAATGAACGTTTTTATCCGCAGCACCCTGGCACTCTCCGTGTCGCTGGCCGTGGTCGCCGGCGCTCAGGCCGGCGAGTTCGACGCTATGGATCCCGTCACCCTGCGCCTGGCCCACGTGGTCAACGAGCAGGACGGTTTTCATCTCGCCGCCGAGAAGTTCGAGGCGCTCGTCGAAGAGCGCAGCGAGGGCAAGATCGACGTCGAGCTTTATCCCAACGCCAGCCTCGGCGATGAGCGCACCCTGCTCGAAGGCATGCAGATCGGCACCGTCGACATGGGCGTGATCACCAACGGACCGGTGGCCAATTTCCTCGAAGAAATGGCGGTGTTCGAACTGCCTTTCCTCTTTCCTTCCCCCGAGGCGGCCTATGAGGTGCTGGACGGAGAGATCGGCCAGGAGCTGCTGGACCGCCTCTCCGAGGTCAACCTCAAGGGCCTGGCCTACGCCGAGCGCGGCTTTCGCAACCTGACCAACAGCGAGCGTGCCGTCACGGCGCCCGAGGACATCGACGGCCTGCGCATCCGCGTGATGGAGAACCCGGTCTACGTGGATACCTTCCGCGAGCTGGGCGCCAACGCGGTTCCCATGGCCTGGACCGAGGCGCTCACCGCCATGCAGCAGGGCACCATCGACGGCCAGGAGAACCCGGTCAACGTCATCCACTCCTTCAAGCTCTTTGAAACCCAGGACCACCTGACGCTTTCCCGACACACCTATGCGCCGGCGCTCTTCGTGATGGGCATGCCCGCCTGGAACAGGCTGCCGGAAGCGGCACAGGCGGTGCTGAAGCAGGCCGCCCAGGAAGCCGCCGAATACGAGCGCCGGGTCAACGCCGAGATGCAGGCCCAGCAGCTGGCGGAACTGGCCGAGGCGGGCATGCAAATCGTCGATCAGCCCGATATCACCGCCTTCCAGCAGGCCGTGGCGCCAGTCTACGAAAAGTATGGCGAGCAGTTTGGCGACTACCTGCCGCGTATCCGCGAGGCGCTCGAGTAAGTGTCCTCATTCGCCCATTCCCTGCTGCGTCCGCTGCGGTGGAGTGAGCGCGCCCTCAACGCCGTCATTCAGCCCGTGGTCTTCGCGGGAGTGGCGGCGTTGATCGGTGTGATCACCCTGCAGATCATTTCGCGCGTGTTCTTTACCGCGGTAGGCTGGACCGAAGAGGTGGCCCGCTTCCTGCTGATATGGATCACCTTTCTTGGCGCGACGCTGGCCTTCCAGCGCGGCCGGCATATCGCCGTTACCTTTATCGTCGATGCTCTGCCCGATCTGCCTCGGCGTCTGTGCCGCATCGCCGCCACCCTGGTAGCGCTGGGCTTCCTGTCGGCGCTGGTCGTCATTGGCCTGGAATACATGCAGATGCAGAGCTTCCAGCGCTCCGCTTCGCTGCGCCTCTCCATGACCTGGGTCTACACGATCATTCCGCTCTCCGCCGGCATCATGGTCTGGTATGCGCTCGTCGATCTTGCCGGACTGGCCCTCGGAGATAGCGCCGCCCGCCACGACGATGATGATCCCCCCGAGGAGCTGGCGCCATGACCCTTCTGCTGTTCGCGCTGTTCTTCGTCTTCATGCTGCTGGGCGTGCCCATCGCCCTGGCCATCGGCGCCAGCACTCTGGTGGCGCTCAACGCTCAGGGCGTGCCGCTGATGGTGGTCACCCAGCAGATGTTCCAGGGCATCAACTCCTTCGCCCTGGTCGCCGTGCCGATGTTTATCCTCACCGGCGACCTGATGGCCCAGGGCAAGGTGAGCGAGAAGCTCGTCGACTTCGCCGACTCGCTGTTTGGTTTCCTCAAGGGCGGGCTCTCGATCGTCTCGGTGGGCGCCGGGATGTTTTTTGCCGCCATCTCCGGCTCCGGTGCCGCCACCACCGCCGCGGTGGGCTCAAGCCTGGTGCCTGAGCTGCGCAAGAAGGGCTATGAGCCGGCCTCGGCGGCCAGCCTGATCGCCGCCAGCGGTACCATCGGCGTGGTGATTCCGCCTTCGGTGCCCATGATCATCTACGCGGTAATCGCCCAGCAGTCGGTATCCAAGCTGTTTCTCAGCGGCATCGTGCCGGGCATCGCCATGGGCCTGGGACTTTCCGCCATCGCTATCGTCCAGGCCTACCGCCGCAACTACCCGCGCGGCACCGCCCTCTCGCCGGCGACCATCTGGCGCACCTTCAAAAATGCCAGCTGGGGATTGATGACGCCGGTGATCATCCTCGGTGGCATCTTCTCCGGGGTCTTCACGCCCAGCGAAGCGGCGGTAGTGGCGGTCAACTACGCCCTGCTGGTATCGCTGTTCATCTACCGCGACCTGGGCCTGACCGATGTCTACCGCATCCTGATCCGCTCGGCGATCACCACCGCGGTGATCATGCTGGTCATCGCCACCTCGGCGGTACTCAGCTGGACTCTTTCAAGCTGGCAGGTGCCCGGCGCCATCGCCCAGGCGGTGCTCTCGCTCTCCACCAGCCCGCTGGTGATCATGCTGCTGGTGGTGGCGGTGATCCTGCTCACCGGGGTGTTTATCGAGACCGCCAGCGCCCTGATCATCCTCACTCCGGTGCTGCTGCCGCTGGTCACTCAACTGGGCATCGACCCCATCCACTTCGGGCTGATCATCGTGGTGGGACTCGCCATCGGCATGATCACCCCGCCGGTGGCGATCAACCTCTACGTGGCCTCGTCGGTCACCCAGCTGCCGCTGGAGCGCATTACCCGGGCGATCATTCCCTACCTGCTGGGGCTGATCAGCGTTCTGTTGCTGGTGGTCTATGTGCCCATTCTAGCCGGCTGGTCGGGGGGCTAGACTGCCGGCTCGGGGCTGCGCAAGCCCTGCGTCAGCTCCTGCAGCGCCGCCTCGTCCAGGGTTTCGACCTCGAGCAGCCGGCCGGCGGCGCGTTCCAGAATGTCGCGGTTGTCGGTGAGTATCTGCAGGGCCTGCGCGGTGACCTCCTGCAGCACCTCGCGCACGGCGTTGTCCATGGCCTCGGCGGTGGCTTCGCTGTAGCTGCGCTCGAAGTAGCTCGGCGTGCGATCGCCGAGAAAGCTGCTCTTTTCCGTCTCGTAGCTGACATGGCCCAGCTCCGCATCCATGCCGTAGCGGGCCACCATCGAGCGGGCGATATCGGTGGCGCGGGCCAGGTCGTCGGCGGCACCGGTGGAGAGGTGGCCAAATACCAGCGTCTCGGCGGCGCGTCCGCCCATCAGCACGGCGATCTTGTCGCGCAGCTCGCTTTCGGTCATCAGGAATCTGTCCTCGGTCGGGCGCTGGATGGTGTAGCCCAGCGCGCCGATGCCGCGCGGAATGATCGACACCTTGTGCACTTCGTTCACGCCGGGCAGGGCCAGGCTGACCAGCGCATGGCCCATCTCATGGTAGGCCACGATCTTGCGCTCGCGCGGGTTGATCAGACGGTTGCGTTTTTCCAGCCCGGCGACGATGCGCTCGATGGCATGGGTGAAGTCATCCATGGTCACCACCTTGCCACGGCGGCGCGTGGCCAGCAGCGCGGCTTCGTTGACCAGGTTGGCCAGATCGGCCCCGGAAAAGCCGGTGGTCAGCGCGGCGATATCGTCCAGCTCCATCTCCGCGTCCAGGACGATCTTTTCCATGTGCACCTTGAGAATCTGCACCCGGCCGGCGCGATCGGGCCGGTCGACCAGCACCTGCCGGTCGAATCGACCCGCGCGCAGCAGCGCCGGGTCGAGAATTTCGGGCCGGTTGGTCGCCGCCAGCAGCACCACGCCTTCGCCGGGATCAAAGCCGTCCAGCTCCGACAGCAGCTGGTTGAGCGTCTGTTCGCGCTCGTCGCTGCCGCCGTGCATGGTAGCCGACCCTCGGGCGCGGCCCAGGGCGTCGAGCTCGTCGATGAAGATGATCGCCGGGGCCGTCTTGCGCGCCTGCTCGAACAGATCGCGCACCCGCGCGGCGCCGACGCCGACAAACATCTCGACAAACTCCGAGCCCGAGATGGAAAAAAACGGCACGCTCGCCTCGCCCGCCACGGCGCGGGCCAGCAGCGTCTTGCCGGTACCCGGCGGGCCGACCAGCAGAATGCCCTTGGGCATGCGCGCGCCCAGGCTGCCGTACTCCTTGGGGTTTTTCAGGAAATCGATGACCTCCTGCAGCTCGGCCTTGGCCTCGTCCACGCCCGCCACGTCGTCAAAGGTCACCTTGGTGTCGCTTTCGACATAGACCTTGGCCTTGCTCTTGCCCAC
>DATHXP010000270.1:0-2363 GCA_035459605.1 Halomonas sp.
AGGGCCATGGGCAGGTCGGCGGTGGAGTCGGTCACCACCCCGACGCGCACGGTCACCGGCCGGCCTCCCTCGTGGACACGCTGGGAGCCTACGTCCCCACCCACGCGGCGATCCGCGCCCCGACCCCGTCCGGGTCCTCGAGGTGCAGGAAGTGGCCGGTGCCGGGCACCACCTCGACGGTGGAGGTCGGGTTCGCGCCCGCGAGCACGGGCGCCGCCGCGGGGGCGGAGGCGGCGCCGAGGCAGCCGTCGTCGGCCCCGTGCAGGTAGAGCACGGGCAGGGACGGCACCACCGGCACGCCCCGCCGGGTGGCCACGCGCAGGAAGCGACCGCGGTTGGCCCGGTAGTACCCGAGCATCGCGGTCAGGCCACCGGGCTCGCGCATGGCGGCACGCAGCCGGCAGCCGCCGCACTACCTGCAAGCTTGCCGCCGATTGCCAGAACCGCCACGGTGCCAACGGTTTCTAGGCCGTCCGCCAGCATCTGGAGGTTGTCGGCCTGATCTTCGGTAAGGTCGTTGGCTTCGGCAAACTGCGGCAGCATGTCGTTGTAAACCGAGATGACGCCGGTGGCAGTATCAACAACGGACTGAAAGCCTGACGCGACACCTTGATCACGCCCAAGGCGAAGGATGGACTCTGACAGCGCGGAGTTGAATGACGCCCAGCTGCCCGCCAAGCCACCGCCAATGATTTGCGCCATCGCACTTGCAGCGCCTTCGGCTTCGGTGAGATCGCCGGTGAATTCTCGGACACGCTGTGAGCCGTTCGCCAATATCTGAGCCGCTGCGCCGGCCTCGCTGCCGAACACCTTGAAAGCGTCGGAGGTGCTGATATTGGCCTTTTGCAGCGTATCGAGCACCGACGACAAGCCGTGAACGGCAATGTCTACGTCGGCAACGCTCAGGCCATATCTGGCAAGGGCTTCTTCCGCCACAGGCGTCACGTTCGACAGCTGGCGAATCACGCCGACAAGCCCGGTGCCTGCCTTGCTGCCCTGCAAGCCTGCATCGGATAGAACGCCAATGGCAGCGGCAGTTTCTTCGATCTCGATACTCGCAGAGGCCGCTAGCGGTGCGGCATAGGCAAGCGCCTGCCCAAGCTGGCCAATGTTCGTGTTGGAGCCGGAGGTGGTGGCCGCGAGAACGTCAACCACTCTATCCAGGTCCTCAACCTGCAAGCGCATTCCGCCGAGCACGTTAGAGGCGATGTCGGCAGCGCTTGCAAGATCCATGTTTGCAGCGGTCGCCAACTTCAGCACGGCAGGAGTCGCACCCAGTATCTGGTTAACCTCAAAACCCGCCATCGCCAAGAACTGCTGGGCGTCAGCCGTCTGCTTTGCGGAGAACATTGTGGTTGCGCCGAGCGTTCGCGCCTGATCTTCGAGCGCTTTCATGTCTCTGGCTGATGCCCGGCTTGTGGCCTGCAGCCCTCTCAGGGCGCTGTCAAAGTCGGTCGTCTCGCGAATCACCCGAGATAACCCGAAGCCCCCGGCAGCAGCGGCAGCAAGGCTTATTGCTGATGCCAACTTCCCCATTGCCGCGCCGGTTAGCTTGCCGGCCCGCTCGGTCTGGTTAAGCTCGCCGCGAAAGCTGCGCAGGCGTTGCTCACCGGTGCGAGAATCAACGGTCAATGACAGTCGAGATTCGTAAGCCATGCATTTTCTCCGGGCATAAAAAAACCCGCGCATGGCGGGCTTGGTTGGTTCGGCAGCTGTGTTATACGGGGTCTAAAAAGTCCATCCCGCCACCCTTGATTGTCAGGGTTAGCGTGTCAGGGAGCTTGGTTATCTTGCCTTCTACAAAAGAATCCCCTTGAGGGAGGGTAATCCGGGCGCTTTGCCGTGTTAAGTGGTCAAGCTCACACTTGATGCCAACCGTCACGCCTTTACCGTAGTAATACCGGCACTCGCTGTCAGTAATTATCAGCTCTGCGCCCGTGTGCTTACTCTTCCATTCGCCAATCAACTGGCTGGGCTCTTCCATGCACCCGGCCAGGGCCAATCCAGCCAGGACAACCAACAAAGCTCTCATGCTTTCGCCTCCATGTATTTTTGGAAAGCGTAGCACAAAACCTATTGATTCAGCTCTCGGTACATATCATCCATCGCGGTGATGACCTCGATGCACTCCCTTGGCTCACAAGGCCATTCCAGCCGGTCGGCCATGTCCAGCATGGTCACCGGGCTGATCGGCAGGATGCCGCCCATGGACGGCGCTCTGGCCCGGCACAGCAGGTTGAACGCCTCAATCCAGAAGGCGGTCCGCTCGTCCAGCTCTGGCGCTTCCGCTTCTACTCCAAGCATGGCGGAGACGCGGCGATATTCCGCCACATCCCCTTTCCACTCTCTCAGGAATCGGAAGT
>DATHXP010000271.1:0-4254 GCA_035459605.1 Halomonas sp.
GCTTCATGCCGCGCCTGGCGCGCGCCGTTGCCAGCCTGGCCGTGCGGCGCGAAGTGCGCGGCGTCGATAGCGTCAAGGGATTCCAGACGCGCATCGCCGGCTACATGCAGCGCATGATTCGCACCACCACCGACGACTTCCAGGTGGAAGGGCTCGACGCACTCGGCCCGATCAAGGCCGACACCGCCTATCTGTTCATCGGCAACCATCGCGATATTTCGCTGGACCCGGCCTTCGTCAACTATGCGCTGTATCTCGCCGGGCGCGACACCGTGCGCATCGCCATCGGCGACAACCTGCTCAAGAAGCCCTACGTCACCGACCTGATGCGGCTCAACAAGAGCTTCATCGTGCCGCGCAGCTCGCGGGGCAAGCGCGCCATGCTGGCGGCCTACCAGACGCTTTCGGCCTATATTCGCCACTCCATCACGGTCGACAACCACTCGATCTGGATGGCCCAGCGCGAAGGGCGGGCCAAGGATGGCATCGACCGCACCGATCCGGCCATCATCAAGATGATCACCATGGCGCGGCGCCGCGAGAATCGTGATTTCAGCATCGGTGAGGCGATCGCCGAGCTGCGCCTTGTGCCGGTATCGATCAGCTACGAATACGACCCCTGCGACGTGCAGAAAGCCCGCGAGCTCGACGCCGTACAGCGCAGCGGCGACTACCAGAAGCAGGACTTCGAAGACATCCAGTCGATTGTGGCCGGCATCACCGGCCACAAGGGCCGCGTCATGCTGCGCTTCGGCACCCCGCTGGACGCTCGCCACGACAGCGCCGAGGCCGCCGCTGCGGAGATCGACCGCCAGGTGCTGCAGGGCTATCAGCTGTTTCCCAGCCACTATCTGGCCCTGGAGGCCCTGGGGGACGCCCCCGAACTGGTCGACGCCCGGAACATCACCGCGGCCGACCGGGCGCGCTTTCAGGCCCGGCTCGACGCCGTGCCGGCGTCGCTGCGCCCGCAGTGGCTGGCGCAGTACGCCAATCCGGTCAAATCTCAGGCGGCCAACCCGCCACCGCCCGGGCAGCGCCTGGGCGAGAGCAAGCCATCCGTACAAGGAGCAGGTCCAAGATGAACGCGGCTGAAAGACAGCGAAAACTGCACACCCGCAAGGCGCAGCGTGTCACCCTGATCGGTGCCGGCATCGATTTGCTCATGGGTCTGGCCAAGCTGATTGCCGGATGGCTGGTGGGTTCTGCGGCCCTGGTAGCGGACGCCATTCACTCTTTCTCCGACCTGCTCACCGACGCCTTCGTGCTGGCGGCCACCCACTTCGGGCGCCAGGCGCCGGACAGCGGCCACCCCTACGGCCATGGGCGCATAGAAACGCTGGCCACCCTGGGGCTTGGCAGCGCGATGATTTTCGTCGCCGGCGGCATCGCCTGGTCGAGCCTGGAAAGACTCCTCGACCATCAGCCGCTGCACTCCCCCGGCCCCTGGGCGATTGGCGTTGCCGTCATCGCACTGCTCTCCAAGGAGTGGATATTTCGCTTCACCCTGCGCGTGGCCAGGGAGATCAACTCCTCGCTGCTCGAAGCCAACGCCTGGCACTCGCGCTCGGATGCCCTCTCGACCGTTGCCGTGCTGATCGGACTTGTCGCCGCTCAGTTCGGCGCCGGCTGGATCGATGCCGTTGCCGCGCTGGTGGTCGGCGTCATGATCGGACATGTCGGCGTTCGGCTGATGTGGGAATCGAGTCGCGAGCTGATCGATACCGCCCTCCCCGCCGAGCAGCAGGAAGCGCTGTTCGAGGTGGCCAAGGCGGTGCCCGGCGTGCACGGCGTGCACGACCTGCGTACCCGCGAGGTGGGCAGCGACGTGCTGCTTGATCTGCATATTGTGGTCGCCCCAAGGGTCACGGTGTCAGAGGCTCACGGCATCGGCAACGAGGTCTGCCGGCGTCTTCAAGCAGCCCACCCCCGCGTGACCGACGTCACCTTCCATATCGATCCCCAGGATGACGCCGAGATCCCCGACATCGAGATCGGCGCCGACCTGCCGCTGCGCGATGAGGTCAAGCGGCAGCTGAACAGCGTCTGGCGGACGCAGCCCGCCTGGCAGCAGCGTATCGCCCTGAATCTTCACTATATCGACGAGACCATCGACATCACCCTGTTTGTGGCCGAGACGCAGCCGCCCTGGTGCCTGGATAGCGTCACCCAAACGCTGCGCGACGCTGCCAGCGGGCTTGACTGGCTCGGCCAGCTGCAGCTGTGGCAGGGGCCGGGCACAGCCCCTCACCCCAGCCATCAAACGTGCTATCGTCGCAGCTGACCGCCACCGAACCCCAAGGAGCACGACATGTCCTCGTCTGAAATTCAGAAAACACGCGTAATCAATGAGCTGCGCGAGTTCATTCGCAAGCTGCTGCAGGATCCCAAGATCCTCGACCAGGCGCTGACGGTGGCAAGAAATCGCCTGGCCGAAGACAATCAGAAGGACGTGCTGGCGCGCATCGCCAGCGAGATCTCCGACACCACCAGCATCCATATCCCCGAGGACCCCGCCGACCACTCCGATGCCGACCGCCTGTTCCTGGAGCTGCTCAGGGAAGTGGTCAACGAGGAGCAGGCGCTGTACTGAGGCCAGAAGTACCACTCTGGTCATAGAATGACGTCTTTACTTTTACTGGCCACGCCCGCGTATGTCATATCTGCTCAAGCTGTCCCCGGAAATCATGATCAAGTCGCGCCCGGTGCGCCGCCAAATGAGTCGCCATCTGGCCAGCAACGTGCGCAACACCCTGCGCCATCACGGCGTGGAAGCGCGGGTCACGGATGCCTGGGATCATCTGCGCGTTCGGATCGCTGACGTAGACCCGGCGACCACTCAGATCATGACCCGCATCTCCGGCATCCATGAAGTCCAGATCGCCGATATGCTGCCGTACCGCTCCTTCGAAGACACCCGCCAGCGCGTTGTCGCGCAGTGGGCCAGCGCCATTCGCGGCCGGCGCTTCCGAGTCAGCGTCAAGCGCAGCGGTCAAGGCCACGACTTCAGCTCGCCGGAGCTTGAACGCTACCTGGGTGCTGCCCTGCTGGCCGCCAGCCCCGACGCCAGCGTCAGCCTCAACGACCCGCAGGTGGACGTGCCGGTCACCATCAGCAACAGCCGGCTACAGCTGATTCGCGAGCGGCACCCCGGCGCCGGCGGCTATCCGCTTGGCGCCCAGGGCCAGGCCCTGGCGCTGATCTCCGGCGGCTACGACTCGCCGGTAGCGGCCTGGCGCCTGATGCGCCGCGGCATCAAGACGCACTTCGTGCTCTTCCGTCTCGGCGGGTCAGCCCACGAGGCCGGGGTGCGCGAGGTGGTCCACCACCTGTGGCACCGCTACGGGGCCTCCCACCATGTGCGCTTCGTCTCGGTGCCGTTCGAGGCGGTGGTAGCCGACATTCAGCGCCACGTGCCCGACGGCCTGATGAGCGTGGTGCTCAAGCGCCTGATGGCGCGCGGCGCCAGCCGGCTGGCCTGGCAGGCGCGGATTCCCGCGCTGATCACCGGCGACGCGCTGGCCCAGGTGTCGAGCCAGACGCTGGCCAATATCAGCGTGATCGACGCCGCCAGCCGCCTGCCGATCCTGCGCCCGCTGATTGCCGACGATAAACAAGCCATCATCGATAGGGCCCGCACCCTAGGCACGGCAGCGTTTGCTGAACACATGCCGGAATACTGCGGCGCGACCTCCCGGCGCCCCCGGATCAGCGCCAGGCTCGGCGACGTCGAGGCCGCCGAGGCCGCGCTCACGCCCGGCATCCTGGAGGCGGCGCTGGCCGATGCCGTCACCACCCGGGTGGACCGCCTGGGCGAGGCCGACAGCCGAGCCGACACGCTGTTCCAGCCGCGCATCATCGACTCCGCCGCAGAGCTGGCCGAATGCCGCGCCCCCTGCATCATCGACATTCGCGCGCCCGCCGAATGCGAGGCCGCCCCGCTGGACGTGCCCGGCGTCGAAGTCATCGCCATTCCCTTCTTCGAGCTGCCCGAGCGCGTCGCCGCGCTGCCCGAGGGTCGCGACTACCTGCTGTACTGCGATCAGGGCGTGATGAGCCGCATGCAGGCTATTCACCTGGCCGAACAGGGCCATCCCCGATTTGGCGTCTATCGCCGCTAAGGCCCCGGATGCAGCAGGCTGCGAAGCCGGCTACAATCGTTGGCCCTGCAGCACGCCCATTTACACTCTACGGAAACTCCTGAGCCACCATGTCGAACACCGCCCGCGCCCCGCGCAAGATTCTGGTCACCAGCGC
>DATHXP010000272.1:0-9803 GCA_035459605.1 Halomonas sp.
GGCGGGCTGGATGTGGTGGCAGGCTTTGACAGCGTCGCCAAGGCCTGCCGGCGGCTCAAGGCCGCCGGCTGCCAGGTGTCGCTGTTCATCGACCCGGACGCGCCGCAGGTCGAGGCGGCAGCGCGCGCCGGCGCGGCGGTGATCGAGCTGCATACCGGCACCTATGCCGACACCCGTGGAGAGCAGGCCCGCGAGGAGTATGCCCGGCTGGTGGCGGCGGCAGAGATGGCCGATGAACTGGGGCTGACCGTCAACGCCGGTCATGGGCTTCACTACCACAACGTCGAGGCGATAGCGGCCATTCCCGGCCTGCACGAGCTCAATATCGGCCACGCGATCATTTCCCGGGCGCTGTTTGTCGGCCTGGGCGAGGCCGTGGCGGAGATGAAGCGGCTGATGATCGCCGGCCAGGAGGCGGGCCTGCTGGCTGCGCTTGAAGCGCATGACCACGGCGACGAGCCCGTGTCGGAGGCGTAGGGCGTGATTGTCGGCATCGGCACCGACGTGGCGCGCATCGCCCGCTTCGAGCGTGCGGTGGCGCGCCACGGCGAGCGCTTCGTCGAGCGCATTCTCGGCGTCGACGAGCGCCTCGCCTTCGTTGAGCGCGGCCGCTCGCCGGCCTTTCTTGCCAAGCGCTTCGCCGCCAAGGAGGCCTTCGTCAAGGCGCTGGGGACCGGGCTGCGCAATGGCCTGCGCTGGCAGGATATTCAGATCGCTAGCGACGCGCTGGGCCGGCCGCGGCTCGTGCTCAGCGGCAGGGCCCGCGAGCTGGCGCTGGCCGCCGGCGTAACGTCCAGCCACGTGTCGCTTTCTGATGAGGCCGACGTGGCGCTGGCCTTCGTGCTGCTCGAAGGCTGACGGTGCGGCTGTCCTGTGATGGCGGTGAAAGATATACTGTCGGCCAGACATTTTTACCAGCTTCCACGGGGTTGCCCCATGCACTTCCCTACACTTGAGCAGACCATTGGCCAGACGCCACTGGTGCGCCTCAAGCGCATTACCGCGGGCCGCAATAACGTTCTGCTGGCCAAGCTTGAAGGCAACAATCCGGCCGGGTCGGTCAAGGACCGCCCGGCGCTTGCCATGCTCGAAGCGGCAGAAAAGCGCGGGGCGATCCGCCCCGGCGATACCCTGGTCGAAGCCACCTCGGGCAATACGGGAATCGCGCTTGCCATGGCGGCGGCCATCAAGGGCTATCGGCTGGTGCTGATCATGCCCGAGAGCGCGTCCGGCGAGCGCAAGCAGGCCATGGCGGCCTACGGTGCCGAACTGATCGAGGTCAGCCGCGAAGGCGGCATGGAGGCGGCGCGCGATCTGGCCGATACCATGCTGGCGCGCGGTGAAGCCAAGGCGCTGGATCAGTTCGCCAACCCGGACAATCCGCTGGGCCACTATCGCTCCACCGGCCCCGAGCTGTGGCAGCAGACCGCCGGCACCCTGACCCACTTCGTCAGCGCCATGGGCACCACCGGCACCATCATGGGCGTTTCGCGCTACCTGAAGGAGCAGAATCCGGCGCTGCAGATCGTCGGCCTGCAGCCCGAGGAGGGCGCCAGCATCGCAGGTATCCGGCGCTGGCCCGACGCCTACCGGCCGGCGATTTTCGAGCCGCGCCGCGTCGATCGGACGCTGGACATCGGTCAGCGGGAAGCCGAGGCGCATACGCGGCGCCTGGCCCGGGAAGAGGGCATCCTCGCCGGGGTCTCTTCCGGGGGCGCCCTGGCCGGGGCGCTGCGCGTTGCCGAAGAGGTCGAGGATGCGGTGATCGCCTTCATCGTCTGCGATCGCGGCGATCGCTACCTGTCCACCGGCCTGTTTTCCTCGCATGCCTGAGCCCGAGCGGCCCGGGCAAGGAGTTGTTGCATCATGGTGAAAGTGCGTGAGGATCAGCCGCTGACCGAAGACGGCAGGGTGGATATTGAACGCTGGATAGAGCGCCTGCACCGCGACGCAGCGCTGCAGGACGTCGGCCAGATGCGCACGGCCTGCGAGCTGGCCGAAACGCTGGAGCGTCAGGCCGAGCGTCCCCACCGGGCGTGGCTCGAGGAGGGGGCCAGCTTTCGCATGGGACTCGAGATGGCCGATATTCTTGCCGAGCTGCGTCTCGATCAGCCGGCGCTGGTGGCCGCGGTGCTGTACCGCGCGGTGCGCGAGGGCAGGCTGGCGCTGGATGAGGTCGAGCGGCGCTTCGACAGCGAAGTGATGGGGCTGATCGACGGCGTGCTGCAGATGGCCACCATCGATCGGGTTCAAATGTCGGCTCAGGGGCCGAACCAGCCCGATCAGCAGGACAACCTGCGCAAGATGCTGGTGGCCATGGTCGACGACGTGCGCGTGGCGCTGATCAAGATCGCCGAGCGGACCGCCGCCCTGCGCCAGGTGCAAAACGCCCCCGTCGAGAAACGCACCCGCGTGGCCCGGGAGGTCTTTGACATCTATGCGCCGCTGGCGCATCGGCTGGGCATTGGCCACCTCAAGTGGGAGCTCGAGGATCTCTCCTTTCGCTACCTGCACGAGAATGACTACAAGGCCATTGCCCGCCTGCTGGCCGAGAGACGCCTGGATCGCGACCGCTACATCGAGGAGGTGGTCGAGACGCTCAAGGGGCTGATGGACGCCCAGGGGATCGAGCGCTACCAGGTGGACGGTCGCGCCAAGCATATCTACTCGATCTGGCGCAAGATGCAGCGCAAGCGCATCGACTTCTCCCAGGTCAATGATATTCGCGCGGTGCGAATCCTGGTGCCCGACGTCGGCGACTGCTATGCCATGCTGGGAACCGTTCACTCGCGCTGGCACCACGTGCCCAACGAGTTCGACGACTACATTGCCAACCCCAAGCCAAACGGCTATCAGTCGCTGCATACGGCGGTGTTCGGTCCGGAAAACAAGGTGCTGGAGATTCAGATTCGCACCTTTGCCATGCATGACGAAGCCGAGCTGGGGGTCTGCGCCCACTGGCGCTACAAGGGGCATGACACCGGCGGCAAGAGCACCAGCTACGAGGACAAGCTCGCCTGGCTGCGCCAGGTGCTCGAATGGCAGGAGGAGATGGGCCACCTGGGCGACCTGCGCGAGGGCCTGCACAGCGACATCGCCTCGGACCGGATCTATGTCTTCACCCCCGACGGCCATATCATCGATCTGCCCAAGGACGCCTCGCCCATCGACTTCGCCTACCGGGTGCATACCGAGGTTGGCCACCGCTGCCGCGGCGCCAAGGTCAACGGCCGCATCGCACCGCTGACCTATCGCCTCAAGACCGGACAGCAGGTCGAGATTCTCACCGCCGGCAAGGGCGGGCCGAGTCGCGACTGGCTCAACCCCAGCCTCGGCTATGTGCGAACCTCCCGCGCGCGCTCCAAGATACAGGCCTGGTTCAAGCACCAGAACCGCGATCACAACCTTGAGGAAGGGCGCGCCCTGTTCGAGCGCGAGATGAAGCGCCTCGACGTGGAGGGCATGAACATCCAGCGGCTGGCCAACAAGGTCAACTACGCCACACCGGACGACATGTATGCGGCCATCGGAGCCGGCGACCTGCGCATCGGCCAGGTGCTGAACCAGGCCCAGCATCTGTTCGGCGAGAGCGACGACCATGAACAGCTCGAGAAGCTGCTGGCCAAGCCGCGCCGCCCGGTGGACAAGAGCGGCAGCGACATCACCGTGCTCGGGATCGGCAATCTCAAGACCAGCATGGCCAACTGCTGCAGCCCCATGCCCGGCGATGCCATTGCCGGCTTCATCACCCAGGGGCGCGGCGTCAGCGTGCACCGCAGCGACTGCCCCAACCTGCTGCAGCTGAGCCTCGATGAGCCCCAGCGCATCATCGAGGTGGAGTGGGGTGAGCGCGCGCGCACCCAGTACCCGGTCGACATCGAGATCGAGGCGTGGGATCGCTCCGGCCTGCTGCGCGACGTCACCGCGGTGCTGGGCAGCGAGAAGATCAATGTGCTGTCGGTCAATACCCACAACGACAGCGACAGCGGTATTGCCCGGCTGCTGATCACCCTGGAGGTCGAGGGGCTCGAGATGCTGGGCCGGCTGTTCTCGAAGATCCAGCAGCTGCCCAATGTGTTCGAGGTGCGCCGCCTGCGCGAAGGCAAGGCGCAGGCGGCGCGGAGGAGTCGAAAATGAGCGTGAACACCAATCAGCCACGCCACGATCTTGACGACCTGCTGACCCTGATGGCGGTGCTGCGCGACCCCGAGCAGGGCTGCCCCTGGGATCTGCGTCAGGACTGGGACAGCATCGTTGCGCACACCCTGGAGGAGGCCTACGAGGTGGCCGACGCCATCGAGCGGCGCGCCTTCGATGAGCTGCCCGGCGAGCTGGGCGATCTGCTGTTTCAGGTGGTCTACTACAGCCGCTTTGCCGAGGAGCAGGGGCGCTTCGACTTTCACGACGTGGTGCACACCCTCACCGCCAAGATGCTGCGCCGCCACCCGCATGTCTTTCCCGACGGCACCCTAGCCTCGCGGCGCCGGGGCGTCAGCGCCGAGCAGCTCGAGTCGCGTCAGGTCAATGCCCGCTGGGAGGCGCTCAAGGCCGAGGAGCGCCAGCACAGCGCACGCCAGCAGGAGGCGCCGCGCGCTTCACTGCTGGAGGATATCCCGCTGACGCTGCCGGCCCTGTCGCGGGCCGCCAAGCTTTCCAGGCGCGCCGCCCGGGCAGGCTTCGACTGGCCCGACGCCGGCGGCGTGCTGGCCAAGCTGCGCGAGGAGCTGGCCGAGGTCGAGGAGGCGCTGGACGCCGGGGATATCGACCACGCCGCCGACGAAGTCGGCGATCTGCTGTTCGCGGCGGTGAACCTGGCGCGTACCCTGGGGGTCGACCCGGAAGGCTGCCTGCGCGGCACCAATCGACGCTTCGAGCAGCGCTTTCGCTATATCGAACAGGCCCTGGCCGATCAAGGCCTGCGGCCCGAGCAGGCGAGCCTCGAGCACATGGATCGGCTATGGTGTGAGGCCAAGCAGCAGGCCAGGCAGGCCGCCGCCGGGGAGCCATCGTCTTTGCTGAAAGGAGAGTCTGGCGCATGAGTACCGACCTGCACGAATCGCTGCGCGACAACGTTCGCATCCTGGGCGACAACCTGGGCCACACCATCGCCGATGACCTCGGCGCTGGCTTCGTGGAGCGTATCGAGACCATTCGCGCCCTGGCCAAGCAGGGCCAGCAGGGCGAGCGCGAAGGGCGCCAGGCGCTGATCGAGTACCTGCGCGAGCTGCCCGACAGCGACCTGCTGCCGGTCACCCGGGCCTTCAACCAGTTTCTCAACCTGGCCAATATCGCCGAGCAGCACTATCGCGCCCGCTTTCGTCACGTGGAAGACTACAAGCCCGGCACCCAGCCGGTGCTGGGCGAGCTTTTGCAGCGCGCCTGCAGGGCGGGCAACTCGCCGCGCCGGCTGGTGCAGACGCTGGCCGAAATGCGCGTCGAACTGGTGCTGACCGCGCACCCCACCGAAATTATCCGCCGCACGCTGATTCAGAAATACGATGCCATCGACGACTGCCTGAGCGCCATCGAGTCGTCGACGGACTATCCCGAGCGCGGCAATCGCGCCCGGGGACGGCTGGCCGAGCTGATCGGCCAGGCCTGGCACACCGACGAGATTCGTCACGAGCGGCCCACGCCGGTGGATGAGGCCAAGTGGGGCTTTGCGGTCATCGAGAACTCCCTGTGGCAGGCGGTGCCGGACTTCCATCGCGATCTGGACAACCTGCTGCTGGAGGTTGCCGGCGAGCGCCTGCCGCTGGATGCCGCGCCGATCTGCTTCGCTTCGTGGATGGGCGGCGACCGCGACGGCAACCCCAACGTGACCGCCAAGGTCACCCGCGAAGTGCTGCTGCTGGGGCGCTGGATGGCGGCGGATCTCTACCTGCGCGATCTCGACCAGCTCAAGAACGAGCTGTCGATGTCCAAGGCCAACAGCGCGCTGCGCGCCGAGGTGGGCGACGTGACCGAGCCCTATCGGGAACTGCTCAAGCGGCTGCTGGTGCGGGTCGAGGCCACCCGCGACTGGGCCAAGGCGCGCCTTGACGGCAAGCCGTTCGACGGCGGGCCGATCATCGAGAATCGCGACCAGCTCTATTCGCCCCTGCTGGCTTGCTACCGCTCGCTGTGCGATGTCGGCCTGGACATCATCGCCAACGGCGCGCTGCTCGATACCCTGCGCCGGGTGGCCGTGTTTGGCGTGACCCTGACCAAGCTCGACCTGCGCCAGGAGGCAGACCGCCACGGGCAGGTGATGGAGGAGCTGACCGAGACCCTGGATCTTGGCCACTACCGCGACTGGAGCGAGGAGCAGCGCCAGGCGTTTCTGCTCGAGGAGCTGGCCTCGCGGCGGCCGCTGATCCCGCGCCACTGGGAGTGCTCCGCCGAGACCCGCGAGGTGATCGATACCTTCCGGGTGGCCGCCGCCGAGCCCGCCGAGTCGCTGGGCACCTACCTGATTTCCATGGCGGCCCAGCCCTCCGACGTGCTGTGCGTGGCGCTGCTGATGAAGGAGGTGGGCGGCAAGGTCAAGCTGCCCATTGCGCCGCTGTTTGAAACCCTTGACGACCTCAACCGCGCCGCCGACGTGATCGACCGGCTGCTGTCGCTGCCGGGCTACCGGGCGCTGGCCGGGGACTGCCAGGAAGTGATGATCGGCTATTCGGACTCGGCCAAGGACGCCGGCCAGCTGGCCGCCGCCTGGGCCCAGTACCGCGCCCAGGAAGCCCTGGTGGAGGTGTGCCGCAAGCACGCGGTCAAGCTGACGCTGTTCCACGGGCGCGGCGGCACCGTGGGGCGCGGCGGTGGCCCGGCGCACGCCGCTATCCTGTCGCAGCCGCCGGGTTCGGTGAGCGGCAGTCTGCGAGTGACCGAGCAGGGCGAGATGATTCGCTTCAAGTTCGGCCAGCCCGAGATCGCGCTGCGCTCCATGGAGATCTACGCCTGCGCGGTGCTGGAGGCAACCCTGCTGCCGCCTCCCGAGCCCAAGCCGGCCTGGCGCGACGAGATGGAGCGCCTGGCCGAAATCGCCCATCGGGGCTATGTCCGCGTGGTGCGCGAGGACCCCGACTTCGTGCCGTACTTTCGCGCGGTGACGCCGGAGGCCGCGCTGGGCCGGCTGCCGCTCGGTTCGCGGCCCGCCAGGCGCCGTCAGGACGGCGGGGTTGAGACCCTGCGCGCGATCCCGTGGATATTTGCCTGGACCCAGACGCGGCTGATGCTGCCGGCCTGGCTGGGCAGCGGCGAGGCCTTCGCGCAGCGCCTGGCGGAAGAGGGCGGGCTGGAAATCCTGCAGGAAATGCGCCGCCACTGGCCGTTTTTCGGCACCTACCTCGACATGCTCGAGATGCTGCTGGCCAAGGCCGATGTGGATATCGCCACCTACTACGAGCATCGGCTAGTGGACGAGCCCGCGCTGGAGCAGCTGGGGGAGAGCCTGCGCGGGCGTTTCGCGCGGCTCAACGAGGCGCTGCTGACAATTCTCGACCAGCGGGAGCTTTTGGAGAGCACGCCCCTGATTCGCCAGGCGATAGAGGTACGCAACCCCTACATCGACCCGCTGCACGGCCTGCAGGCCGAGCTGCTGCAGCGCAATCGCGATGCCGACGGCGCCATCAGCGCGGACCTGTCGCGCGCCCTGATGGTCACCATGGCGGGCATTGCCGCCGGGCTGCGCAATACGGGCTAGTTATTAATTCGGCAATCAAATAGGGGCGGTCTTTTGACCGGCGGCGGTACATCCGTGTAGCGCTATTAACCCGACATGAATGCTTGCCGGGTTAATAAAATGTGTAGCGACGGCTGAAAGGCCGCGCAGAGAAGAGATTAAAAGGGAAGATGGATCGAGGCGGTAACGTGGTTGAGGTGTTCCAGGCTGGGTTCGTCGAAGCGCTCGTACTGCAGCCGGCCGACCACGCCGCTGACCGCCAGATGCGCGCCGAAGCCGTTGACGCGCGTCATGCCGCCGTCGAGATTCACGCCGGGCTGGCCGGTCACCGCCACGCCCTGCCAGCTGGCAAATCCGGACTTGGCGTAAACGCCGAAGTTCCCCAGCCGCAGGCCGGCCAGCAGGCTGCCGCCCAGGCTGGTGGTATCGACCAGCTGGCTGTCGCCCTGGCTTGCCACCAGGGGGACTTCCTCGCTTTCGCGATAGTCGATCTCGGCACCGATATCGAGCAGGGGGAGCTCATAGGGCGTGAAGCCGGCGGTGAGGCGAAAGCCGGAGGTGAGGCCGTCGAGCGATGTCACGCTGTCGCCCAGCAGCCGCAGGCTTTCGCCGATGCTGGTCAGGTAGGCGCCCTGGTAGAAGTAGGCGGGATTTTCCTGCGCCGCCCCCTCTTTTCCTTCTCCTTCTTCTTCCTGCTCGGTCGCCTGGACGGCGAGGGGCATCGTGGACAGCGCCGCAAGCAGCGCTAGTCGTGAAGCTAGGCCGCGCGGCGGCAGCCGCGGTCGCCGCCTGTTGCGCATGGAAGTGTTCATGAACCCGGTCTCCGGCACCTGTCGCCAGCTGGCGTCGCCTCTCTGCACGTCATTAGATGCTAGCAGGCGCCCCCGCAACCCGCCAGTCAGGCACGGCTCGATCGGATCTGTCTGGCGACAAGCCACGCCAGCTGTTCTTCCAGCCGCTCTGCCCCGACCCCGTGACGGCGGGCGGCGGCGCACAGCGGACCCAGAATGGCCTCGTGCTCGGTGGGTCTGCCGGCCAGCACGTCCTGAAGCATGGAGGCGCGGTTGTTGGCGGTGGCGTCGATCACGCCCCAGATCAGCTCGGGCCAGCCGGCGGGCGGCGGAGCCATGCCTTCGGCGCCAAGAACGGCCCGGATCTCGTCGATCAGCGCCGCCACCATCGGTCGGAAGGGGCGGTCGCGCAGCTGGCCGTTGCGAATCCGGTAGCGCGCCACCAGCGGGTTGATGGCTGCATTGACTGCCAGCTTGTGCCACAGCCGCGTGCGGATGTCTGGTACGGCATCGGCGGCCAGCCCGGCGGCGGTGAGGCGGCTGGCCAGCGTGGCGGCAAGCCCTGTATGGCGCGAGGCGAGGTCGCCAATCAGCGTCTGGCCGCGCCCGGCGTGGACCACCGTCTGCTGGCCGTCACTATCCTTGAGGTAGGCGCCTTCGGTGGTGCTGGCGCACAGCACCGGGCCGGGCCAGCGGGCGCTGATGGCCGGCTGCACGGTGAAGCCGTTTTGCCACAGCACCAGCGGCGTGGTCGACGGCAGAATGCAAGCCAGCGATGCGAGGGCGGCCTCGGTGGCGTAGGCCTTGGTGGTCAGGTGGACGGCGTCGAGATTTTCGGCGTCCCGCTCGCAGAGCTGGCCGGCCAGGCGGCAGCGCAGCGTTGTGCGACGCTGGCTGCCGTCCGGCGCGATCAGGCTGTGATCGGGCGCCAGCGGGCGACGCCCCACCAGCAGCACCGGCGCCTGCGAAGAGAGGTGCATGGCCAGCAATCGCCCCAGGGCGCCGGGGCCGACGATCATCGAGGGCCTGGTCGCTGATGAAAACCGGGTCACGGGCCACCCCCCGATGCGCCCCCGCCGCCTCTTCGCCCGGCGGATGAGCGGCGCCTGCCCGCGCCGCCGGTGCGCTCGGTCCCGGATCTAGAAGAGGAGCGGCCTGAAGCGGTGCGGCGGCGCGTGGTTTTCGAGCGTGTGGCGCCTGCGGCCTCGACGCCCCGGGCCTGGCTCAGGGCACGGCGCATGCGGTCGGCGTCCGCCTGGCCCAGCAGGCCGTGCAGGTCGTCAATCAGCCCGGATAGAAAAGCGTCGGGGGCGTCCTGATTCTCGGCAATGGCGGCGAGGCGCTGCTCC
>DATHXP010000273.1:0-2839 GCA_035459605.1 Halomonas sp.
CATGAAAAATACCATGCTCAGAAAAGGCTTAACAATATTTTGAAAAATTGCCTACTGAGCGCTGCCGCACAGCTCCATAGGCCGCTTTCCTGGCTTTGCTTCCAGATGTATGCTCTTCTGCTCCTGCAGCTAATGGATCACCGCAAACAGGTTACTCGCCTGGGGATTCCCTTTCGACCCGAGCATCCGTATGAGACTCATGCTCGATTATTATTATTATAGAAGCCCCCATGAATAAATCGCTCATCATTTTCGGCATCGTCAACATAACCTCGGACAGTTTCTCCGATGGAGGCCGGTATCTGGCGCCAGACGCAGCCATTGCGCAGGCGCGTAAGCTGATGGCCGAGGGGGCAGATGTGATCGACCTCGGTCCGGCATCCAGCAATCCCGACGCCGCGCCTGTTTCGTCCGACACAGAAATCGCGCGTATCGCGCCGGTGCTGGACGCGCTCAAGGCAGATGGCATTCCCGTCTCGCTCGACAGTTATCAACCCGCGACGCAAGCCTATGCCTTGTCGCGTGGTGTGGCCTATCTCAATGATATTCGCGGTTTTCCAGACGCTGCGTTCTATCCGCAATTGGCGAAATCATCTGCCAAACTCGTCGTTATGCATTCGGTGCAAGACGGGCAGGCAGATCGGCGCGAGGCACCCGCTGGCGACATCATGGATCACATTGCGGCGTTCTTTGACGCGCGCATCGCGGCGCTGACGGGTGCCGGTATCAAACGCAACCGCCTTGTCCTTGATCCCGGCATGGGGTTTTTTCTGGGGGCTGCTCCCGAAACCTCGCTCTCGGTGCTGGCGCGGTTCGATGAATTGCGGCTGCGCTTCGATTTGCCGGTGCTTCTGTCTGTTTCGCGCAAATCCTTTCTGCGCGCGCTCACAGGCCGTGGTCCGGGGGATGTCGGGGCCGCGACACTCGCTGCAGAGCTTGCCGCCGCCGCAGGTGGAGCTGACTTCATCCGCACACACGAGCCGCGCCCCTTGCGCGACGGGCTGGCGGTATTGGCGGCGCTGAAAGAAACCGCAAGAATTCGTTAACTGCACATTCGGGATATTTCTCTATATTCGCGGTTCAGCAGGCATGTCCCCTTTGAGGGCGACCCGACGACAGGATAATCGACCTTATGGTGCGCAAATATTTCGGCACAGACGGTATTCGTGGCAAAGCCAACGAAGGCGCGATGACGGCGGAAACCGCCTTGCGCGTCGGCATGGCGGCTGGCCGTGTCTTTCGTCGCGGTGACCACCGCCATCGTGTCGTGATCGGCAAGGATACGCGCCTGTCGGGCTATATGCTTGAACCCGCGCTCACAGCCGGTTTCACCTCGATGGGCATGGACGTATTCCTTTTTGGCCCGCTGCCGACAACGTATAGGAAGAATAAACGCCCTTTTCACCCAAGTCCAACAGCTTTGGACCGCAGTTGACTCTTTCGACACCCCTGCGATGCAACCCAATCCGGCTGACGGGGAGCCAGCAACGCTGAAAATTTACCCTCCTCTTTCCCACTAGCGGCTCCTTTTCCGACAACCAGCACGGCGGATCCCTGCCGCGGCGCTGTGAACGCAGCATTTTGATTGGTATCGTTGGCCTTCAGGCTCGTCAGTCAAACAGACCCAGGAGCAGCTCAGCCGGTGGCGCCCGGCTTTCGGGTAACGCCCTGGTCCCGCTGGTTTCGGCTTTGTGCTTCAGGTGATCAAGGATCTGCTTGATCACTATAGGGTCTTCAATGCAGGCGATGACTTTCATGGCGCCGCCGCAGCCGCTGCAGGTCTCGATGTCGATATTGAAAACACGCTTGAGCCGTTGCGCCCATGTCATCGACGCTCGCCGTTGTGCTGGTGTTGCCGGTTCATCAGCCACCCTGACCTTGTTGCCCCTGCCCCGTTTTGCCGGCGTGACCAACGCCCGGTGCCGACTGTTGGGTGCGAACACCCCGTGGAAGCGGGTTAGGTTGACTCTGGGCTTCGGTACCAGGGCGGCCAGCCTTGCAATGAAATCCAATGGTTCGAAAATGACGTGCGTGGTGCCGTCCCGGTACGGCGTCTTGAGCTGGTAGCGCACGTTGCCGCCTCGTGTTAACGACAGCCGCTTCTCGGATACCGCCGGGCGGCTGATGTACCGGCACAGCCGTTCGAGCTTCTTGCGTTCATCGGCCCTGGCCGCCACGCCGGCGTGCAGGCTGGACCCGGCTACCTTGCCAATCCCGTCACCGAACGGCTCACCACTGGTCGGCAGAGTTTGCAAAGTGAACACCTTTCGCCCCGCCTGTGAACCGACAGCGATACGGTAAGTGATCGAGTGCCCCAGCAGGGGTGTCATCGGGTCGTCATCCACCGCATCCGAGGCCAGATAGCTGTTTTCGACATCCCGTTCCAGCAGGCCTTGCCGTTCCAGATAGCGACCCACCCGGTGGGCGATGGTGTGCGTCAGCTGGGTGAGCTCTGGGCTGGTCGGCGCCTTGACCCAGCGGAAACGCGCTGAGCCGTGGGATTGCTCGACATACACACCGTCGAGAAACAGCATGTGGAAGTGAACATTCAGATTGAGCGCCGATCCAAAACGCTGGATCAGGGTGACCGCGCCCGTCTTGGCCACTTGGTGGGTATGGCCCGCTTTCTTGACCAGGTGCGTGGCAATGACGCGGTAAACGATGCCCAGCACCCACCCCATGATCTCGGGCCGGCTGGCAAACAGGAAACGCAGCTGAAACGGGAAGCTCAACACCCACTGACGCATGGGTTGTTCAGGCAGTACTTCATCAACCAGCAAGGCGGCACTTTCGGCCATCCGCCGCGCCCCACAGCTCGGGCAGAAACCGCGACGCTTAC
>DATHXP010000274.1:0-2842 GCA_035459605.1 Halomonas sp.
GTGCCGGTGGGCTTGCGGCTGACCATGATCTGATCGCCCACCTTGAGATGCTGCAGGCGCGAGGTCAGCGGGCCGTCCGGCACCTTGATGCTGAGAAACTCCAGATGATCCTCGTAGTTGGGGCTTGCCACTGAGTAGGCCCGCATCAGCGGCTTGCCGTTTGCCTCGAGGCCGATCATCACGAACTGGCCATTCTTGAAGCGCAGGCTGCGCTCCCGGGTAGTGCGAAAACTGAACAGGGAGTTGTTCCAGTGATTGACGCTGAGGACATCTTCCAGGGCAAACTTGCTCATCGGGGCTCCATATTTCCTAATCGTATAGATATGCGGGCTAGTCTTTGCGATGAAGTATAAAAGGAAGCACAATATCTGTGTAATGGATTATACAAATAACGCTTATCCATTTTGTTGATGCTGGTCATGGGAGCCGCTCATGCACTTTACCCTGCGCCAACTGGAGGTGTTCGTCGCCGTGGCCCAGCACGAGAGCGTGTCGCGCGCGGCCAGAGAGCTGTCCCTGTCCCAGTCCGCGGCCAGCACGGCGCTGGCCGAGATGGAACGCCAGTTCGAATGCCAGCTGCTGGATCGCATTGGCAGGCGGCTGAAGCTCAATGCCCTGGGATTCCAGCTGCTGCCCAAGGCCGTGGCCCTGCTCGACCGCGCCGAGGAGATCGAAGACCTGATGCGCGGCACCCAGGGCATCGGCACCCTGGACGTGGGCGCCACCCTGACCATCGGCAACTATCTGGCCACCCTGCTGATCGGCAATTTCATGCAGCGCCATCCCGGCAGCCGGGTCAGGCTGCAGGTACGCAACACCCGCGCCATCATCGACAGCGTGCTGCATCACGAGCTGGACCTGGGGCTGATTGAGGGCCACTGCGAGAACGAGGACGTGATCACCCAGCCGTGGGTGGAAGACGAGCTGGCGGTATTCTGTGCCCCCGACCATCCGCTGGCCGGCGCCGATCGGGTAGCGCTGGATCAGCTGCTGCGCGAGAACTGGATCATGCGCGAACAGGGCTCGGGCACACGGCTGACCCTGGAGCAGGCGGCGCGCCATCGCCGAGGGCGCTTCAACACGCTGCTGGAGCTGGAGCATACCGAAGGGATCAAGCGCGCAGTGGAGTCGGGGCTGGGTATCGCCTGTGTCTCTCGCCTGGCACTGAGAGACGCCTTTCGGCGCGGCAGCCTGGTACCCATCGCTACCCCGGAGCTCGATCTGCGGCGCCAGTTCGCCTTTATCTGGCATCGCCACAAATACTTGACCGCCGGAATGCGCGAGTTTCTCAAGCTGTGCCGGCAGATGACCGATGGAGTTCGGCGCAGCGATCAGATCGACCTGCCCTATATGCCCTGAGTACGCCAGCAGGATCCTACCTGATGGGATCGCGCACAGACGGCGCCAGCAGACGATCGAGGCCAGCGAGCAGCCCTATAGCGCTACCCGCCCCCAGGGTATTGGCCAGCACATCGAACGGGTCACCGCCGCTACGGCCAGGCACTGCCAGCTGCAGCCCTTCGATGGCGATGCCGAAGATGACCGCAATCCAGAAGGCTCCGACCAGGCGAACCCCGGCAAGGCCGATCAGTCCGGCAACGACGCCGTAGCCCACAAAGTGGCTGGCCTTGTCCCAGGGCATGTGCTGGGGTAGCTCGCTGGCCGGCGTGAGGCTGCCCCAGGCCACCGCCAGCATGGCGGCGATGGCCAGCCAGGCCCACAGCCTGCGCCGCTCTCGCCAGCGGCGCAGCCGCCGTTTAGCCATGCGTGATCTCGCGATGGTAGGCCGGGCTCAGCTCGTGCAGCGACTCGACAAACGCGGTGACGTGATCGGGGTTGGTGAACTGGCTGATGCCGTGCCCCAGATTGAAGATGTGGCCCGGCCCGTGGCCGTAGCTGTCGAGAATCCGCGCCACCTCGGCACGAATCGCCGCGGGATTGGCGAACAGCACGTTGGGGTCCAGGTTGCCCTGCAGCGCGACGCGATTGCCGACCCGCGCCCGAGCGTTGGACATTTCAGTGCTCCAGTCCAGCCCCAGCGCGTCGGCGCCGACGGCGGCCATATCTTCCAGCCACTGGCCGCCGTTCTTGGTGAACAGGATAACCGGCACGCGGCGACCGTCGTGCTCGCGGATCAGCCCGGCGACGATCTGCTCCATGTAGCGCAGCGAGAACTCCAGATACGCCGGCGTGGACAGCGCCCCGCCCCAGGTGTCGAAGATCTGCACGGCCTGGGCGCCGGCGCGGATCTGGGCGTTGAGGTAGCCGGTGACCGATTCGGCCAGGGTGTCGAGCAGCCGATGCATCACATCCGGCGTGTCGTAGAGCATGGTCTTGACGTGGCGGAAGTCGCGGCTGGAGCCGCCCTCCACCATGTAGCAGGCCAGCGTCCAGGGGCTGCCGGAGAAGCCGATCAGCGGCACGCGACCGTTCAGCTCGTGGCGAATGGTCTTGACCGCGTTCATCACATAGCCCAGATCGCGCTCGGCGTCGGGCACCGCCAGCGCGGCCACCTCCTCGGCGCTGCGCACGGTCTTGCGGAACTTGGGGCCTTCGCCCGTCTCGAAATAGAGCCCCAGCCCCATGGCATCGGGAATCGTCAGGATATCCGAGAACAGGATGGCGGCATCCATCGGAAAGCGCTCCAGCGGCTGCAGCGTGACTTCGCAGGCCAGGTCGCGGTTGCGGCAAAGGTCCATGAAGCCGCCGGCGTCGGCCCGTATTGCACGGTACTCGGGCAGATAGCGACCGGCCTGACGCATCATCCATACCGGGGTGCGATCCACGGGCTGACGCGCCAGGGCGCGGAGAAAACGATCGTTCTTGAGTTCCATGCGCTCAT
>DATHXP010000275.1:0-9413 GCA_035459605.1 Halomonas sp.
GATGCCGGACAGGCCGTAGAGATAGTCGTCCGGCGGCCAGCCCAGCGCGTCGCGCAGGGGCGCCGCCCAGCCTTGACGACCATGCACCGCCACCAGACCGGACAGCGCAATCAGCGTGGGGATCACCAGCGACAGCTCCATAGCTCGCAGCAGCGCACGGCGGCCAAAAAAACGCGGCCGCCGGGCCAGCGCCAGCGCCACGGGCACGGCGAGCAGCACGGACAGCAGCGTCGAGAGTCCGGCCTGCCACAGCGAGAAGCGCAGCACGCCGGCGAGCCACGGCTCCTGCCACAGCATGGCCGGATGCAGGGCCCTGGCCTGCCACAGCAGAGCGGCCAGGCTGCCCAGCCCGAGCCCGACGACGCCAAGCAGCGCCAGCAGACCGGCGCTCAGGGGCAGGCGCGAGCGCGACCACAGCGCGCCGGGGCCGCCCGACCCGCGCCTCATCTGGCCGCACTCGGCCCGGCGGGCGTCATCGAACGGAGGCGTTGAGCCATTCACGAATCCACTCGCGGCGGTGCTGATGCACCTCGTCGGGGCTGAAGACCAGGCTCGGGGGATCGATCAGGCGATCAAAGACCGGGGGCAGCTCGTCGCCCAGATCGATTGCCGGATGCATCACGTTGCCCAGCGGAATATGGCGCTGAAAGCCCGGCGTCAGCATGAAGGTCAGGAACTCCCGGGCCAGCTCGGGCTGCTGGCTGTCGGCCAGCACGGCGGCGGTCTCCACCTGCAGGTAGTGCCCCTCGGCGAATTCGGCGGCCTGATAGCGGTCAGTGCCTTCCACTGCCATGTGATAGGCCGGCGAGGTGGCATAGGAGAACACCATGGGCGCCTCGCCGTTCATGAACAGCGAATAATACGCCTCGCTCCAGCCGTTGGTGACGGTCAGCACCCGCTCATTGAGACGCGCCCAGGCCTCGGGAGCCTCATCGCCGTAGAGTTTCCTTATCCACAGCATCAGCCCCTGTCCGGTAACGCTGGTGCGCGGATCCTGGATGATGACGCGCAGCTCCTCGGGGGCGTCGAGCAGCGCCGCAAAGCTGGTCGGCGGGCTATCGAGCTGCTCGCTGTCGTAGACAAAGGCAAACTGCCCCCAGTCGTAGGGCAGAAAGGTGTCATCGCGCCAGTCGATGGGCAGGCGCAGCGGCGTCATGTCCACGTCGTGGGGCGCGAGCAGATCCAGCGCCCGCGCTTCGGCCATCAGGTTCATGTCGAGCCCCAGCACCACATCGGCGGCGCTGCCGCGCCCCTCCAGGCGCAGGCGCTGAAGAATGTCCACGCCGCCGCTCAGCGCGACAAAGCTGAGCTCGCAGTCGGCGCAGCGCGCCTCGAAGGCCTCCTTGATCTTGGGCCCAGGGCCCCACTCGGAAACAAAGGAGTCGTAGGTGTACACCGTGAGGTTGCGCTCGGCGGCGCTCACCCCGCCGGACATCACGGCGGCCAGCCACAGCGCCCCAGCGGTTGCCACGCGCCTGATCATCCGAACACCTTCTTGACCACGTCAGCATAGCGTTCGGCAAAGTGCACGTTCATGCCCTCTCTGAGGTAGTCCGGCAGCTCGTCGTAATCGCGGCGGTTGGCCTCGGGCAGAATGATCTCTCTGATCTCGCTGCGTTTGGCGGCGATGATCTTCTCGCGAATCCCGCCCACCGGCAGCACGTGACCGGTCAGCGTCAGCTCGCCGGTCATGGCCAGGGGCCGGCCAATCGGCTGCTGGCGCGCCAGCGACAGCAGCGCCGTGGCGATGGTCACGCCCGCCGAGGGGCCGTCCTTGGGGGTGGCACCTTCCGGCACGTGCAGGTGCACAAAGGCCTTGTCGAAGAAGTCGCCAGCGACGGCATAGTCCTCGAGGTGACCCAGCACGTAGCTATAGGCGATGTTGGCCGACTCCTGCATGACATCGCCGAGCTGGCCGGTCAGCTTGAAACCGCGCTCCAGCGAATGCACCTTGCCGGCCTCCACCGACAGCGTGGCGCCGCCCATGGCCGTCCAGGCCAGGCCGGTGACCACGCCTTCGCCCTTCATGACCTTCTCCTTGCGGAACAGCGGCGCGCCGAGAAACTCCTCGAGGTTGTTGATCGACACCTTGACCGTCTGCTGGCCGCCCTTTTGCGGGCCCTCTGCGTGCCGGGCCTCCTTCTGCTTGCCCTTTTCTTGCTTGTCGCTCTCCTGCGGGCTGTCTTCCAGCAGCTTGACCGCGGCCTTGCGCACGATGCGGTGCAGCTGCTTTTCGAGCTGACGCACGCCGGCCTCGCGGGCGTAGCCCTCGATCACCTGGCGCAGCGCGGCCTGGGTCAGGTTGATGCGCTTCTTGGGGATGCGGCTGCGCTCCAGCAGCTTCGGCCACAGGTGGTTCTTGGCGATGGCCAGCTTCTCCTCGGCGATGTAGCCCGCCAGGCGTATCTGCTCCATGCGGTCCAGCAGCGCCGGCGGCAGCGAGTCCAGGGTGTTAGCGGTACACACGAACAGCACCTTGGACAGGTCCAGTCGCACGTCGAGATAGTGATCGAGAAAGTCAACGTTCTGCTCGGGATCGAGCACTTCGAGCAGCGCCGAAGCGGGGTCGCCCTGGAACGACTGGCCCATCTTGTCGACCTCGTCGAGCATGATGACCGGGTTCTCGACGCCGACCTCCTTGATCGCCTGCACCAGCTTGCCGGGCATGGCGCCGATATAGGTGCGGCGGTGGCCCTTGATCTCGGCCTCGTCGCGCATGCCGCCCACCGAGAAGCGAAAGAACTCGCGCCCCAGCGCTTCGGCAATCGAACGGCCGATCGAGGTCTTGCCCACCCCCGGCGGGCCCACCAGCAGCAAGATCGAGCCGCCCACGTCGCCCTTGAAGGTGCCCTCGGCGAGAAACTCGATGATGCGCTCCTTGACGTCCTTGAGTCCGTCGTGGTCGCGGTCGAGCACCTTGCGCGCCTGGGTCAGATCCAGCTTGTCGTCGCTGGTCAGCCCCCAGGGCATGGCCGTCAGCCAGTCGAGGTACTGGCGCGTGGTGCCGTATTCCGGCGAGCCGGTTTCCAGCATCGAGAGCTTGTCGAACTGCTCCTCGATGCTCTCCATCACCCGCTCCGGCACCGTCTTGTCGTCGAGCCGCTCGCGGAAGGTATCGAGATCGCTTTCGCGATCGTCCTTGGAAATGCCCAGCTCGCGCTGAATGACCTTGAGCTGCTCGCGCAGGAAAAATTCCCGCTGACGCTCCTGCATCTGGGCATTGACCTGCTCGCTGATCTCGCTTTGCAGCTGGGCAACGTCGATTTCTTTGCGCAGCAGCGGCAGCACTTTCTGCATCCGCGCCATCACTGACAGCGTGGTCAGCACGTCCTGCAGCTCGGGCCCCTTGGCCGAGGTGATGGCCGCGGCAAAGTCGGTCAGCGGCCCCGGCTCATGGGGGCTGAAGCGGTTGAGATAGTGCCTCAGCTCCTCGCCATACAGCGGGTTGATCGGCAAAAGCTCCTTGATGCCGTTGATCAGCGCCATGGCGTAGGCGCGGGTTTCATCGTCTTCGGCGTCCACCGGCTCGCGGGGGTAGCTCACTTCGACCAGATACGGCGGCTTGCGCGATATCCAGCGCTGAATCTTGAAGCGCCGCCGGCCCTGGGCGATAAACTGCATCTGCGACTCGTCGCCCTGCAGCCGGTGCACCGCGACCGCGGTGCCAATCTCGGGAAACTGCTCGTGCTCCAGGGTTTCGACGTCGCTGTCGCCGACGAAGGCCAGGCCCACCATTTGATGGGGCGTATTGCCGACCCGACGAATGGTTTCTTCCCAGCGCTCGCGGTTGACGACCAGCGGCTGCACCTGGGCGGGGAAAAAGGGGCGGTTGTGAATGGGCAGCAGATAGATGCGTTCGGGCAGCGTTTCGCTGGCCGGCACTATCGCCTGGCTACTACTCTCGTCGAGCTCTACGTTGTCGTTCTCGACGCTCTCATCTTCTTCCCCCAGCGGGGGCAGCTCTTCCCGACCGTTTCGCTGCTGATCATCGCTCATGCTTACCTCGTGTATACCTTATGCATACGTAGCTGCTTGGAGGAGTGAGCAAACACCCCCCGGATACACAGGCAATGCGGGCACTGGCGACGAACTTCAAGTCATTGACGCCAGTGCAGAACCCTGAGCAAGTGGCAACCGGTGATGCGCACCCGGCCGCGCACCGCGTCAATCTGCAGCTCCACGGCGCCAAGCGGTGATCCCAGCCGCAGCGCCAGCAGATTCACATATCTGCGCCCGGGTTGCGCTGGCGATAATCGAAGAGGTCAGGATGACCTATTTGATTGCCGAATTAATAGGGCTTCCTGCGACTAATTCTCCGTCTCTGCATCCGCAGCGGAATTTAATACTTCGACAACCGAGTCGGCCATATGGGCGCACCGCAGCCCATCAAACGGAAAAATCGAATCAAACCCTCCTTTGATCTTCTTCTCCAAGATTCCACGGAGCCGCTGACGCGCACGAAACAGTCGCGTCTTTACCGTTATCACGCTTATTCCCAAGTCTTCAGCAATAGCCGCTACCGGCATCCCCTCGGCTTCGCGCAATATAAAGGGAACTCGCAGAGTGCTCGGCAGCTGTGTGACAGCAGACTCGACGAGAGCCCGAAACTGGGCTCTTCCCTGCTCGCTTTCAGGATTCAACGCCTTGGAGCCGGGGAAAGCGACTACCGATGCGCCAAAATCTTGAGGCTCGTTTATGGAGTCATACTCTTGAGTTGGACGAACTTTACGCAGGTGCATTTTTGCCATGTTCAAGGCAATACGAGTAACCCAGGTAGAAAACCGTGCCTCACTCCGGAACTCTGCAATTCTGGTGAATGCTACAAGATAGGTTTCCTGAACGACCTCCTCTGCAACAGCGTCATTATCAACAATTCCCCTGGCTATTCTGAACAGCCTTGGATTCAAGCGCCGAATGATTTCCCTTACTGCCACCTCATGCCCTTTACGGGCCAGTTCGATCAATTCTGGCTCGGGAGTATCAACCCCTACGCTCTTGGTATCTGGTATTTCAGCAGTAAGTTTCATTTAACCCCCGGCGCTGTGACATTGCTTAGCGTCAATATGTCGTTAACTGAGGGAAATGCCGCTTCAACGCCCCCCGCCACGCCCCCCGCCGCGACTGCCGAGTCGTCCCAGCCGCTATCGCCCGGTTTGCCAACGACAATGCGTCCTACCATGCCTGCCGACTCATGGGGTATGCAGTAGAAGTCATAGACGCCCGGCACTGTTAACGTTAGCTCGAAGCTGTCGCCTGGCAGCAGGTAGCCGCTATTAAACGGTTTGGCAGCGCTGGGGATGCGGCGCACACGCTCGAATAGCTCTGGATGATAGGCTGTCACCGTGTGGGAATTTCCCTTATCACGATTTATAAATCTCAATGTTTCTCCCGGTTTCACGGCCACTCCGAACGGGTCAAACCAGACCCGTTCACCTCGCGCTGTGCCTCGCATCTCGATCAATATCTGCGACTGACCGGCTGCAAGTACTGGTATGTTGACTGCTAACAGAGTACTGCCTACCGCTATTAGCAAATCACGACGTGTGAGTGTCATTCTGCTAGCCGCTCCTTTGCCTCTGGATCGTGAAACAGAACAACGTGCGCGTGCGGCACCTCGACACCCGGATGCCCTGCATTGTAGTAAACATCCACAGAGCTCACCTGGTGCAGCCCTATTGAAAGATCGTCGTAGGCTACGCCATTTTTCAGTTCCTCAAGCGGCGTCATGTAGATGGTTGCTGACAGCTTTCCATCATGGTCGTAACCCAGGAAAGGTCCGGCTGGAAGCGTCTCGGGGTCAACAAAGAGCGTGCCCATCCCCGGAAGGAAGGCGGGGAGCGGGAGCACGTCGCTGACTTTCACATAGGGGCTCTCCGGTGGCATTTGCTCCAGACTGCTCTCGTCGTGGGCAAGGGCGACAGAAGAAGCCAGCAGGCAAGCGGTAATAGATAGTGTTTTTAACATGATTCTCTCCATTGCGATTCAGGTTATTTCTTAGGTGTTCACCCATATAGTTGCAGCCGGAGAGAAAAGGTTACAAATAGCGCTGCCCGTCTGAAGAATAAAAAATAAAGCGCATGAAAACCAATCGCTTGGATAAGCAGTATTTTTATAATGACAGACAGTGCAAAAATGACCGCGGCATCGAATATGACGATATAGCCGCAGGTGGCGGGGGGGGAGGGATGACAGTTTTTTAAAGTCCCGCCACTGAAGATGAGCTTCGCGTCATTGAAGCCAGTGCAGAACCCTGGGCAAGGGACGCCCGTTGATACGCAGCCTGCCGCGTACCACGTCAATCTGCAGATCCTGGGTGCCCAGCGGCAGCCCCAGCCACAGCGCCACCACCGGCGGCAGCTTGCGCCACAGGAAATCGCCATCCAGTCGCCGGCGCCAGCGCGCCTGCTCCTCCTTGGCGGCCAGATCCAGCGGGCTGAGCTCTTCCAGGTCGCGGGCGTCGAAGACCAGCACGCCATTTCCGTTCAGGCTCACACCCAGCATGGGGCTATCGAGCGACGCATCGAGGATATCCAGCCGCGGCGAGTCGCGCATCAGCCGGCGCAGGCTGGAGGCCAGCGCTCTGCTGGAGATGCCATTGGCGCGCGTCGCTTGCGTGCGCAGCTGGCCGAGCAGTTCGCGCAGCGCATCCGCGTTGAGCCGCGACAGCTCGAGGCTCAGCGAACCCGACAGCAGCACTTCCCCGGCAGCATAGATCCGGCCCAGCTCCAGCGTGCTGTGTACACGCAGCTCCTCTTCATCGAGCACGGTATGGCTTGTCAGCAGCGCCTCATCGCCGGCCAGCGTCAGGTCGGGCGACACCCAGCGCAGATTGGCCAGCCTGAGCAGGTCGTCCTGGGAGAAATGGTAGGCGCCCTGGGTATAGGCATAGCGACTCTCGAGAACGAACGGACCGCCCTCGAAGCGGCGGTCACCGTCCTCAAGCCGCACCGACTCCAGCCGGGCACGCACCTGCCAATCGCCGAAGCCACCGTGGAACGCCACGCGTCCGCCCTTGAGCGTCAGGCTGCGATCATGCTGACGCAGCTCCACAGGCGAGAGCTCCACGGCGCCATCGAAGGTGCTGGTCAGCGTGTGGTAGCGGGCCTTCCAGCGCGGTGACTGCCCGTTATGAGCAGCGCTCCCGTCACCCTCCCCGCGCTCCAGATGCGACTGCAGCGTGCCGTCCAGATCGGTACCAAAAATCCCATGGCGGGCGCGGTAGGTCACGTCCAGGTGCCAGCTGTCGCCTAGCACTGGAGACAGATGCAGCACGCCTCGCGAAGCGAGCCAACCCCTGCTCACACCGCTGCGCTGGATGCGCAGCTCTCCCCTGGCCTGAAGATCTGCCATGGCACGCGTCAGCTCGCGTTCGAAGAGCAGTCCGGCCATGGTCTGGGCGACAGCCCAGCCCAGTGCCAGCACCGACAGTATCGGCACAATCAGCCGCTCCAAGCGCATTGACCTCTCCTGGATTTGGCGCCGTGTCTTGCCCGCTGTCGCGACTCGGCGCCAATTCGATTCAGTGTAGCCAGAACCACAGGTGCATTACGCTCCAGGCGTAGATACCGGCCAGAATGTCGTCGACCATGATGCCGAAGCCGCCGGTCACCCGGCGGTCCGCCCAGCGGATCGGCCAGGGCTTGAACACGTCGAAGATGCGAAATACCACGAAGCCCCACAGCGCCGCTTCCCAGGAGAACGGCACCGCGGTCATGGTCAACCAGTAGCCAACAAACTCATCCCAGACGATGCCCGAGTGGTCGTGAACGCCCAGGTCGCGCGAGGTCTTGTCGCATAGCCAGACGCCCCACACGAAGGTCACCGCCACCACCACCAGGTACCAGCCAAGCGGCAGATCCGCCATCAGCCAGTAGAAGGGAATGGCGGCCAGGGTACCGAACGTTCCCGGCGCAAAGGGCGCGGCACCGCTGCCAAGGCCAAAGGCCAGGAAGTGGGCGGGGCGGCGCCAGACAGTCTGAGGAGCGCGGTTCATGGCTTGTCTCCCGAAAAATGCTGCCAGCCCTTGAGCCACTCCGGGTCAACGCCCGTTACGCCCGGCGTTTCGGTAAAGCGGCCGATCACGCTCAGGTCAAGCCCCAGCGCGTCGAGGCGCCGCCGGGCCGTTGCCAGCCGCGCCGCCGGCAGGCCGATCAGCAGCTCGTAGTCATCGCCGCCGCCAAGCGCCGCGCGAACGGCGGCACCAGAGCCGAGCGCGTCGCCAAGGCCAGCGGCCAGCGGCACGGCGCTGACGTCAAGCGCGGCCCCGACCCCGGACGCCTCACGCAGGTGCCCGAGGTCGGCCAGCAGCCCATCAGACACATCAATGGCGGCGCTGGCAAGCCCGCGCAGCGCCTGACCCGCCTCCAGGCGCGGCTGGGGCAGCAGATAGCGGCCCAGCAGCGGATCATCAAGCTCGCGCCTGCCCGCCTGCCAGAGCGCCAGGCCGCCGGCGCCGCCGCCCAGCGCGCCGGTGACCGCGATAAGGTCGCCGGCGTGCGCGCCGGCGCGCCTGAGCGCCTCGCCCTCCGGAACCTCGCCCATCACCGTCACATCGATGGCAAGCTCGCCGTGGGTGACATCGCCGCCCACCAGGCTCACGCCGCTGGCCCGGCACAGCGCATGGAAACCGGCGGCAAACTCGGCCACCCAGCCCGCATCGGCCCGGGGCAGCGTCAGCGACATCAGGCACCAGCGCGGTATCGCACCCATGGCGGCCAGATCGCTCAGGCTGACGGCCAGGGCGCGATGGCCAATAGCGCGGGCAGGCGCTGCGGTTGGGAAGTGAACGCCGGCCACCGAGGTGTCCACGCTGACCACCAGGCGGTGACCGGGCGTGGGCGCCAGCAGCGCCGCGTCATCGCCGGGGCCCAGTACAACGCCGTCGCCCGGGGCCTGGGTGTCGGGTGCCAGATAGCGGCGTATCAGGTCAAATTCACCGAGCATGGGTCACGCCTCAGCGCCGACGCGCAGCGACCTCGGCAGCGCGCAGTCGGGAGGCCAGTTTGTCGAGAATGCCGTTGATATAACGGTGCCCGTCGGTGCCGCCGAACGACTTGGCAAGCTCGACGCCTTCGTTGATCACCACGCGGTAGGGCACTTCCGGCCGATAGGTCAGTTCAAAGGCGCCAAGGCGCAGAATGGCAAACTCGATAGCGTCGAGCTCCTCCAGACGACGGTCCAGCAGCGGCGCGATGCTCGCATCAAGGGCGTCGCGATGCTTGGCCACACCCTGCAGCAGCAGATGCAGCATGCCCAGATCGGCGATCTCCATCACCTTGTGCCAGTTCTCGTGGTCCTCGAGGTCATCATCGGCAAGCAGGCTGCGAAACTCCGCTTCGACGGCGCTGATCGACTTGCCGGTCATCTGCCACTGGTACAGCCCCTGCACCGCCAGTTCGCGGGCCGCACGACGC
>DATHXP010000276.1:0-7432 GCA_035459605.1 Halomonas sp.
GGCGCGGCGTCGAAGAAAGCGATATCCCCCGCAGCCTGGCCGAAGCCCAGGATCGCACCGGCCGCCAGGGGCTGGAAGAGGAGCTCGACGAGTCGCCGGAAGTCATCGAGACCGCGCGTCGCGCCGCCGAACGCAGCGAAACCGAGATCGAGGGTCTTGAAGGCGATGTCAGCAACTGGCTGCAGGTGCTCGAGCGCACGCCGCGGCTAGGCCCCCTGCATCCGGCCATCGTGGTTGACGCCAGCGGACGCGAAATGCGCGTCATGACCCGCGGCGGCAAGCTGCTGACGCTGGACTGGGAAGGGCTCAGGTGGGCCCGGCCCTACCTTTCGGCACGCAGCCGTGGCGCCGTCCCGAATGGCGCCACCGATATTGCCAGCCCCGGCGACCTGGTGCGCGTGCTCGAGCGTGACGACGGCAGCTGGCGGCTGTCCCAGATCCCCGACGCCCAGGGCTCGCTGGTGGTGCTTGAACCCCGCACCGGCGCCATCCTGGCGCTGCAGGCAGGCTTCGACTTCAATGCCAGCAAGTTCAACCGCGCCACCCAGGCGCTGCGCCAGTCCGGCTCCATCTTCAAGCCGTTCGTCTACCTCGCCGGCCTCGACAGCGGCGAGATGAACCCGGCCACCGTGATCAACGACGCCCCGGTGGTGATGCGCGATGGCAGCGACAACCTGTGGCGGCCCAGCAACTCCAGCGGCGACTTCCTTGGCCCGACGCGCCTGCGAATCGCCCTGGCCCGCTCGCGCAACCTGGTCACCATTCGCCTGCTGCAGAGCATTGGCCTTGACCGGACCATCGATTTTCTTGGCGAGTTTGGCTTTGACAAGGCGCGGCTTCCCCACGGCCTGTCGCTGGCGCTGGGCAGCGCCAGCCTGACGCCGCTGGAGATGACGCACGGCTATGCCATCCTCGCCAACGGCGGCTTTCGCGTGGAACCCTGGTTTATCGAACGCGTCACCCAGGGCGAGGATCACAACCTGGTAGAGGAGGCAACGCCGCTGGTCGCCTGCCGCAGCTGCCCCGAGGATCAGGAGAGCGTCGAAATCGACGGCAAGCGCTACCCGATCGCCCCGCGCGTGGCCAATGCGGGCGCTGTCTACCTGCTGCGCGACATGCTGCGCGACGTGGTCGAGCGCGGCACGGCGCGCGGCGCCCTGGCGCTGAACCGTGCCGACATCGTCGGCAAGACGGGCACCACCAACGAGCAGCGCGACGCCTGGTTTGCCGGGTTCAATAACAATCTGGCCGTCACCGTCTGGGTCGGCAAGGACGACAACTCGCCTACCGCCGAGTATGGCGCCCAGGCCGCCCTGCCGATCTGGGTGGATTTCATGGGCCAGGCCCTGGAAGGCATGCCCGAGGCCATGCCGCCACGCCCCGACGGCATCGTTTCGCGCCGCGTCGACGCCTCGACCGGGCGCCTGCTCGGGGAAGGCCAGCCGGGAGGCATTGAAGAGCTGTTTCGCGCCGACCACCTGCCCAGCACCCAGCAGGTCCGCATCAAGAGGGCCGTTGAGGAGGAAAGCGATTCGCAGGGCACTGGCACCTACGAGGCTATTTTCTAGGCTGACATCCACCGCTCGAGGGGCGGCAGGACGCCGCCCGCACCCCTGCGCTTTCCAGTAACGCTTCGGACGGCCAGCGACGGCGCACCGGCAATCCGAGGGAGAGCTTCCATGCCGCTTTGCGCGACATATTCATCGTTCACACCCAGGCTGCGGCTGATGCTCCTTACGCTGCTTGCGATTACCGGCAGCGCTCAGGCCGGACCGTTCTACGCCCCGCCGCCGCCCGAGGAGGAAGACGCGGGCTTCAGCGGCAGCGCCGAGCTGGGCTACACCCATCTGTCCGGCAACACGGACAGCGAGACGCTGATCAGCAAGGGCCGCTTCACCTGGCTGACCGGCCGGTGGACGCACAGCCTGCGCGGGGAGATACGCAGCGTTTCCCGCAACGGCAGCACCAGCGCCGAGCAGTACCTGGTGGCCGGTCGCGAACGCCTGGATCTCGACGGCCCGCACTACCTGTTCGGCTTTGCACGCTGGGACAAGGATCGCTTCAGCGGTTATGAACAGCAGTTCACTACCATTGGCGGCTACGGTCGCGACCTGATCGACAGCGAACGCCAGCAGCTTTCACTGGAAGCCGGACCGGGCTACCGCTATGACCGCATCGAGGATGAAGATAACGCCTCGCTGGGCGTCGCCTACGGTGCCCTGACCTATGACTGGGACTTTTCGAAGACAGCGAGTCTGGCCCAGGAGCTGTCGCTGGAGGTGACCGACGACAACAACACCTCCCGCTCGCTGTCATCGCTTACCGCGCGGCTCAATGCGCACCTGGCATTGAAGCTGTCGCACGAGATCAAGGACACCTCCCGCCCGCCGGAAGGCGCCGAGGCTCACACCGACCACATCACGGCGGTCTCCCTGCTCTACGACTGGTAGCGCATCTCCGCGTACCGCTTTGCATCATAGACAGCGACGCCGGCCTCGCGGCCGGCGTCGTCGGTCACCGGGGTCCGTCAAGCAGCGGGCTCAGCCGCCCAGGGCTATTGCAGCTGTTCTTGTGACTCGGAGCTGATCCGGCAACAGGTCTGCGAGGGGGCGCTGTAAACCCGTCCCTGGGCGCTACCTACGCCATCCCTGGCGTAGAACCCCCTCTTCGACCTGTTCCCGGCGCTCCTCGTCGCGTCTAACTGCGACTGCCCTGTTCAGCCGCCGTAGACATCTTCCACACGCTGCAGCGGATAGTGCGAGGGGTAGGGCTTGCGGGCCACGCCGGAGTCCACCGCCGCCTGGGCCACCGCCGAGGAAACCCGCCCCAGCAGGCGCGCATCCACCGGCGTGGGGATGATGTAGTCGGGGCCGAAGCTCATGCTTTCCCTGTCATAGGCGTCCAGCACCTCCTGGGGCACCGGCTCGCGGGCCAGATCCTTCAGCGCATGGACCGCCGCGATCTTCATCTCTTCGTTGATGCGCGTCGCACGCACGTCCAGCGCGCCCCGGAAGATGAAGGGAAAGCCCAGCACGTTGTTGACCTGGTTGGGGTGGTCGGAGCGGCCGGTGGCCATGATCACGTCCGGACGCGCCTCGCAAGCCAGGTCGGGATGGATTTCCGGATCGGGGTTGGTGCAGGCAAATACCACCGGGCTTGCCGCCATCTTGCGCATGTGATCGGCGGTCATCAGGCCCGGGCCGGAGAGCCCGACGAACACATCGGCGCCGTCGATGGCATCGTCCAGAGTGCGCTTGTCGGTATCAATGGCAAACATCGCCTTGTACTGGTTGAGATCCTCACGCCGCGTGTGAATTACCCCCTTACGGTCCAGCATGACGATGTTTTCGGCGCGCGCGCCGCAGGCCACCAGCAGCTTCATGCAGGCGATGGCCGCCGCCCCCGCGCCCAGGCACACGATGCGCGCCTGGGTCAGCAACTTGCCGGCGATATCCAGCGCATTGAGCATGCCCGCGGCGGTCACGATGGCGGTGCCGTGCTGATCATCATGAAACACGGGGATGCTGCACTGATCGATCAGCGCACGCTCGATCTCGAAGCACTCGGGCGCCTTGATGTCCTCGAGGTTGATGCCCCCCCAGGTATCGGCAATGCGGGCCACGGTATCAATGAACGCCTGCGGACTCTCGGCATTGACCTGAATATCCGTGGAGTTGATTCCGGCGAAGCGCTTGAACAGCACGCCCTTGCCCTCCATCACCGGCTTGCTGGCCATGGGACCCAGGTTGCCGAGACCCAGAATCGCCGACCCGTCGGTGATCACCGCCACCATGTTGCCCTTGCCGGTATACAGATAGACGTTTTCCGGATCACGGGCAATTTCGCGAACGGGCTCGGCAACCCCGGGGCTGTAGGCCAGAGCGAGATCACGCGCCGTGGCGGTAGGCTTGGTCAGCTCCACCGACAGCTTGCCGGGAATGGGAGAGGAGTGATACTCCAGCGCTGCCTGCTTGTTCGCGTCTGTCATGCCTGTTGTCCGCAGTAATTAAAGAGGGGGTTGACCATCAGCCTATAAAAAGGCCCTTGAGTTCTCAACTTGCGCCGGCGGCTGAACCTGACCTCAAACGAGGAAACCCGCCGGCTGGCGGGTTTCCTCAATCCGGCACGGCAAGTCATGCCGTCGCGGCTCAGCGTCTGACCGCCGCACCGAAACGCTTGTTGAAGCGCTCGACGCGACCGCCGGTCGAGGCCTGCTTCTGCTTGCCGGTATAGAACGGATGGCACTGTGAGCAGACATCCAGGCTGAAGTCGTGGCTGGAGGTCGAGCCCACTTCGAAGGTGGCGCCGCAGGAGCAGGTAGCGCTGACCACCTTGTAATCGGGGTGAATACCTTGTTTCATCTTGAGCCTCATCGAGCGGTATGCCGCCACCTGATCCATTGCCAGGCACCGCATACGGGTTAGGAAAGGTGTTAACCGGCGCTTTCACCCGCCTGGGGCAGCAAAAGCGACCCGGCATCTTAGCAGAATCACTTGCGGAGGCCAATTGCCCGCTACGACTTCTTCGTCGCCCTCCTCGCGCCCGAAAAATCCGCGCGTGCTGGGCATCGCCATTCCATCGCCGCTGCGCCGTCTGTTCGACTACCGGCCCTGTTCGCAAGCCCCCGAACACGGCTGGCAGCCCGGACTGCGCGTTCGCGTCTCCTTTGGCAGCCGCCAGGTGGTGGGCATCGTCATCGAGTGCCGCGACCGCAGCGAGCTGCCCGGCGCCAGGCTCAAGGCGGTGGAAGAGTGCCTGGACGACCGCCCGCTTCCGGCGGACTGGCTGTGGCTGTGCCGGTTCACCGCGCGCTACTACCAGCACGCCCTGGGCGACACCCTGCAACAGGCCCTGCCGGCGCGTCTGCGTCAGGGCCAGGCGCTGGCGACCCAAACCCGCGAGCGCTGGCGGCTGACCCGCCAGGGCCAGCAGACGCCGGCCGGAGAGCCCGCCCGGGCGCCGCGTCAGGCCGCCCTGCTGGAGATGCTGCGCCAGCACCCGTCGGGCCTGGTCAGCCAGGCGATCATGGCTCAGTCTTTCACGCGAACACAGCTCAACGCCCTGGACGCCAAGGGTCTCATCGAAGCCGTCGAGGAGCCCCTCACCGGCGCGCCCAGCCACGCCGGCAAGGGCCAGCTCGCCGAACCGACGCTGGCGCTGAATCGCGAGCAGTCCGTGGCACTGGCGGCAGTCCACGAACGCCTCGACGCCTTCCACCCCTGCCTGCTGCACGGCGTGACCGGCAGCGGCAAGACCGAGATCTACCTGCAGCTGATCGAAGCCGTGGTCAGCCGCGGGCGCCAGGCGCTGGTGCTGGTGCCGGAAATCAGCCTGACGCCCCAGACCCTGGCGCGCTTTCGCCGGCGTTTTCGCCTGCCCGTGGTGGCGCTGCATTCGGGGCTCAACGACAGCGAGCGGCTCGACGCCTGGGAGGCCGCCGCCAGCGGGCGGGCGCGCATCGTCGTCGGCACCCGCTCGGCGATCTTCACGCCGCTGGCCGCGCCGGGCGTGATCATTGTTGACGAGGAGCACGACGGCTCGTTCAAGCAGCAGGACGGCCTGCGCTACCACGCCCGGGATCTGGCCGTGGTGCGCGCCCGCCACCACGCCATACCGCTGGTGCTGGGCAGCGCCACGCCGTCGCTGGAAAGCCTGCAGCGCGCCCTGAGCGGCGACTACCGCCACCTGCGACTGACCCGGCGCGCCACGCGCCACGCCCCGGCCAGGCTCGAGCTGGTCGATATGCGCGGCCGCGTTCGCCACGGCGGGCTGATTCCTCCGGTTCAGCAGCAGATCGCCGCCACCATCGCGGCGGGGCATCAGGCGCTGGTCTTCATCAACCGCCGCGGCTTCGCGCCGACGCTGGCCTGCCACGCCTGCGGCTGGCTGGCCGACTGCGAACACTGTGACGCCCGGCTGACGCTGCACCGCCAGCCGCCCCTGCTGGTCTGCCACCACTGCGAACAGCGCCGCGCCCCGCCCGCGGCCTGCCCAAGCTGCGCCAGCGGCGACCTGCGCCCGCTGGGCACCGGCACCGAGCGCAGCGAGGAAACGCTGGCCGAGCTGTTTCCAGATACCCCGGTTCATCGCATCGACCGCGACAGCACCCGCCGCCGCGACGCCCTGGAACAGATGCTCGACGAAGTGCGCCGCGGTGAACCCTGCCTGCTGGTCGGCACCCAGATGCTAGCCAAGGGCCATCACCTGCCGCACGTGACGCTGGTGGTGGTGGTCAACGCCGACGCCGGCCTCTACGCCAGCGACTTCCGGGCCCTTGAGCACAGCGCCCAGCTGCTCGAGCAGGTCGCCGGACGCGCCGGACGCGCCGCCCACCCTGGCCGGGTGCTGGTCCAGACGCTACACGCCGACGACCCCAACCTGCGTCTGCTCGCCGCCGAGGGCTACGGCGCCCTGGCCGAGCAGCTGCTCGAGGAGCGTCGCACTGCCGCCCTGCCGCCCTTTCGCTTCCTGGCGCTGCTGCGCGTGGAGAGCCCGCGCGAAGCGCAGGCCCGAGAGCTGGCCGGCGCCGCCGGCGACGCCCTGCGCCAGCAGCTCGGGCAGCGTCAGCTGCCAGTCGACTGCCTGGGGCCGGTGCCGGCGCCCATGGAGCGCCGCCAGGGCCGCTACCGCCTGCAGCTGATGCTCAGCGCCGCCAGGCGCAGCCAGCTGCACGAGGCCAGCGCCTGGCTCGCGGCCTGGCTCGAGGCCGAACCGCGCGCGCGTCGCGTGCGCTGGTCGCTGGATATCGACCCGCAAACGCTCAGCTGAACGGGCTCTTAACGCCTTGCTGCGCCCGGCTTGCTGGCAGCGGGCTTTAAAGCCGCGCCGTGATTGTCGATAATACCCCACCGTGCTTCCATGCCCGCCGTCGGGCGAGTAATACTGGCCCGCGTCACAGGACATCAGACTTTTCATGAAAGACACCATCACTGCGCTGCTCGAAGACGCGCTGGACGAACTCAAGCGCCAGGGCCTGCTGCCCGGCGACGTCAACCCGGCCATCAAGGTCGACCCGGCCCGCGACAAGGCTCACGGCGACTACGCCACCAACCTGGCGCTGATGCTGGCCAAACCGGCCGGCAAGAAGCCCCGCGACCTGGCCGAGGCGCTTATCAACGCCCTGCCGACCAGCGACGCCCTGCGCCAGGTGGAGATCGCCGGGCCCGGCTTCATCAACTTCTTTGCCGCCACCGACGCCGCCGCCCAGGTGGTGCGTCAGGTGCTGGAAGCCGGCGACGCCTTCGGCCGCAGCCTCGCCGGTCAGGGCGAGAAAGTGCAGGTGGAGTTCGTCTCCGCCAACCCCACCGGCCCGCTGCACGTGGGCCACGGGCGCGGCGCCGCCATCGGCGACTGCCTGTGTCGCCTGCTCGAGGCCACCGGCCATACGGTGACCCGCGAGTTCTACTACAACGACGCCGGCGCCCAGATCAAC
>DATHXP010000277.1:0-5153 GCA_035459605.1 Halomonas sp.
ATGGCCACACAGCGACCGGCGTCTAGCCCCAGACGCAAGGCACAGTCGGTGGTGTCTTCTCCGAAGGGCATGAGCAGGCACAGGGCCGTCTCGCTCGGCGTAGCACCGTGCTCCAGCGGCCAGCCAGCGGCCTCGACCAGCGCTGCCAGCTGCTCGCGGGCAGCGCTATCTTCCCCGCTGATCCATACCGGCAGCGGCTGCGACTCTGGCACCGCCGGCTCATCTGGTAGCTGCGGCTTGCCATCAAGGTAGCGATAAAAGCCCTCCCCGCTCTTGCGCCCCAGCAGGCCGGCGCTGAGACGCCGCCCGGTGAGCACCGAAGGCCGATAGCGCGGCTCTTCGTAATACTGGTGGTAGATCGACTCCATTACCGCATGGGAGACATCGAGCCCGATGAGATCAAACAGGCTGAAGGGGCCCATGCGAAAGCCGCCCTGATCCACTAGCAGCCGGTCGATGGTCGCCACATCTGCAACGCCTTCGCCAAGAATGCACAGCGCTTCGGTGCCAAGCGCACGGCCGGCGTGGTTGACCAGAAAGCCCGGGGTATCGGTGGTACGGGCGGTAAAGTGGCCAAATCGCTGGCCCAGCGCCTCAACGGCCTCGACCACGGCGAGGTCGGTACGCAGCCCGGGAATCACCTCGACGATCTTCATCAATGGCACAGGATTGAAGAAGTGAAAGCCGATCACACGCTCAGGGCGCTCGCAGGTCGCAGCAATCTCGGTGACTGATAACGACGAGGTGTTGGTGGCAAGAATGGCCTGCTCGTCCAGCACCGCCTCCAGCTGTTCAAACAGCCGCTGTTTGGCATCAACCCGCTCAACAATGGCTTCGATGACCAAGTCGCAGTCGGCCAGCGCCTCCAGCGTAGCCGCATCTTCCAGCCGCTGATTCAGCTCGGCGGCATGCGTTTCGTCGAAGCGCTGCTTCTCGACGCCGCGCACCCACAGTTTGGCGACAAACGCCTTGGCCTCTGCCACGGCACTGTCGCGCGTGTCGTGCAACTTGACCTGCAGGCCCGCCTCGGCAGCCAGCTGGGCAATACCGCGCCCCATGGCGCCGGTACCGACAATACCAAGGGTGGAAATGGGCAAAGTCATAAATGGCCTCTCTGCTGTGTTGGTAAGTCACGGCGGCAAAACGTAGCAAGGCAATCAGTCAATAGAATGGCCGCCGCTAGTGCTCGAAACTACGCCCTCGAAAGTGCGGCCCGCCCAGGTGCGACGGATAGCCGAAGGCATGAATGGCCAGCACATCAATATCCGCATCGCGATACGCCTGGCTGGCCTGGCTGATCTGCTGTGCGGCCTGCTGCCAGGCGTGGTCCAGCGGCTGGCGCGCTGCATCGCCGCTCGCTGGCGTGCCGTGTGCCAGGCCGTGAGGCAACCACGGTGACAGATCCCAGCCCGCCTGCTGCCATGCACCGGCTTGCTCTGCTGCACTGACACCGGAACTCTGTTGCAGGACTCGGCTCAAGGCGGATTCAAGCGTGAGCGTTATGCTGGGGCCTGGGCTCACCACTACCAGCCGCTTGAGCTTTTTCAGAGTGTTGGCAAGCGCCTGCATCGCTTGCGCCGGCGCATTGTTGATGACCAGCTCGCAGACCGCCAGCTGCGGATCGCGTGGCGACAGCACCAGAATGGCGTCGGCCCGTGTCGGCTCAGCTGCGCTGTTCGACCCGTCGGCCAGGGCTACCCGAACGAAGGTGCTGCTGTGCCCAGCCTGCAGCGCCTGGCATCTGGCTGGCTCCATGTCGGGCGCAACCAGACAGACCCCCGGCACGTCGGTCGCCGTAGCCTCTTCCATATCCACCAGCTCGATACCGACCTTGGCGGCACGCGCGGCCAGCGCATCAAATAGTGAGTGCCGTCCCAGCAAGCCCAGCCGGGTCAGCGTTTCCGCAGTGTCCTGCCCCGCTATCCTGTGGGTGCCGCGTGCGGCAAAAAAGGCGTGAATCATGCCGGCGCGCTGGGGAGAATCCATGCACTGCATGAACAGCTCACGCTCGCGCCTGAGGCCATCGGCAAGCGACAGCTGGCTGGCGGTTTCAACGGCATCGACACTGCGAAACACCGAGAACAGGTAGGGCACGTCCTGAGCCAGTCGCTGACGACAGCACTCGACCGCCTCAGCATCAGCAACAGGCGCCGGCAGCTTGCCGGTGACGCGCGGTGTGATAGCCCCCGCCAGCAGGCGCTCAGCGGCAGCCAGCCCGGCCTCCAGCGGACTGGCCGCTGTGGCCACCTCATCGACAATACCGTGGCGCCAGGCTTCATCGGCGGCAACGAAGCGCCCGCTGGTAATCATGTCCAGCGCCAGCACAACGCCGGTCAGTCGCGGCAGCCGCTGGGTGCCACCGGCGCCCGGCAGCAAGCCAAGTTTGACCTCGGGCAGGCCTACGCGCGTACCTTCAAGTGCAATGCGTACATGGCAGCCCAGCGCAATCTCCAGGCCGCCACCCAGGGCGGTGCCATGCAACACGGCAATCAGCGGCTTGCTGCTGGTCTCAAGGGCGGTGATAACGTCCGGCAGCAGCGGCGCCTGCGGCGGCTTGCCGAACTCACGCACGTCGGCACCGGCAATGAAGGTACGCCCGCTGGCCAGCAACAGCACGACCTCTGCCTGGCTGTCATCCAGGGCGGCCTGCAGGACATCAAGAATACCCTGGCGTACTGCCTGGTTCAGGGCATTGACCGGCGGACTGTCGATGCAGATCACACCACAGCGTCCTTTCCGCGTATAGCACACCGGACCTGAGCCGGCGTTTGCGACCTTCTCAACATTCAACATGGATAACCTATTCGCTATCGGAGAGTGACAACTCAAGGAGTAATCGGGTAATAAGCATCAGCTTTGGCCGTGTCGCAGTCGCTCCTGTCGGGCAGAGACGGCTGCAGCGCGTCGCGGTACGCTATAGTAGGCTGGTGTGCTTTTTGCCACGCCGCGCCATAAACCCAGGCAATAGCGCCATGGCATAGCACAGCCCCAGCAAGGCCAGGCCCGCCACATCGCTGGATGGCTCGGGGTAAAGCAGCAATCCGGCCGCAACCAGCAGCAGAACACGCAGCCAGAGCCGGGTCAGACCCAGGCCGTAGAGGTACCCCTCCATCGCCGCAGCAATTAGCCAGATCGCCGCGATAGCGGTACTCGCCGAGAGCAGGATATGCCACACATCGCCTTGCAGAATCAGCGACGGGTTGAGCACAAATAGGAACGGCAGCACAAACAGCACGCCACCCAGGCGAACGGCATACATCCCGGTTTTTATGTTGCTGGCTCCCGCCACACCGGCGGCCGTAATGGCGGCCAGCGCCACCGGCGGCGTGATGTAGGACAGCATGCCCCAGTAGAGAATGAACAGGTGGCTGCCCAGCGGGTTGAGGCCGGCCCCGACCAAGGCTGGCGCCAGCAGGATCGACAGGAAGATATAGCAGGCGCTGACGGTCATCCCCATGCCCAGCACAAAGCTGGTGACGGCGCCGGCCGCCAGCATCAGCGGAATGCTGTCTCCAGCGAACAGCAGCAGCTCGCGCGAGAAGGATCCCGCCACACCGGTATAGGACAGTCCACCCACGACCAGGCCAATGCCCGCCAATATCGCAACGAGATTACCAATACTCTGCGAGAGATCGACCATGAAATCCAGCACCTGCTTGAAGTTCAGCCGCTGCTCGCGACGGAACATCGAGATCACCAGCAGCACCAGAGTGGCGTAGTAGGGCGCGTGGGACTCAAGCCGCATGACCAGCAGCATGTAAATCAGCACGACCAGGCTCAGTATGAATGGCCATCCGGACTTCAGCGTTGGCCACAGCTTGGGAATTTCCGACTCATCCATCCCCTTTAGGCCGACCCGCGCCGCGTAGTGATCAACCTGCAGCAGCAGCGCCAGGTAGAACAGCAGCGCCGGCAATAATGCAGCCACCATGACCTCGGCATAACTCACGCCCAGAAACGAGGCCATGATGAAAGCCACCGCGCCCATCACTGGCGGCATCAGCGTGCCACCCGTGGACGAACAGGCCTCCACGGCGGCAGCGTATTCCGCCGAATAGCCGCTGCGCTTCATGGCCGGAATGGTAATGCAGCCGGTAGTCAGGATATTGGAGACCGCACTGCCCGACAGGCTGCCCATCAGCGCGCTGGAGATCACCGCGACCTTGGCCGGCCCACCGCGGGTCTTGCCCAGCAGGGCCATCGCGAAGTTCATGAAGAAATTGCCGCCACCGGTCAGCGTCAGGGTGATACCGAACACCACAAAGCCGATGACCAGGTTGGCAACCACCTGCATGGGAATGCCGATGATGCTCTCGGCGCCCATCACGTGGGCAAGAATGGTTTCACTCAGGCTGAAAAAGTTGCTCCACAGAAACCCTGGCATATAGCCGGCGTACATGGGGTAGGCGCCAAACACCAGTGCAACCGCGAAGATGGCCCAGCCACCACAGCGGCGCACGCCCTCAAACACCAGCAGCATCAGCAGCGCAGAAATCAGGATGGCATGCAGAGGGGCAAAATATTCCCAGCCCTCCTGGATGATGAGCTGACCGTTCAGCCCCAGATAAATGGCTGTGCCCAGCGCGGCAGCGGCCAGCACCCAGTCGTACCATGGCAGCCGGTTATCGTCCTTAGCGCGCGCCGGATAGCACAGCAGCGCAGCTGCAAGAAAAATGCCGATAAGATAATAAAGAAACGAGTTCCCCAGTGGATAAAAACCCAGAATACGAAGCGCAAAGGCCTGATTGATCGCAAGCAGCAGCCCGACAGCGCCGAGAGCAATCACCACCCCCCTGGCAACGCCGGATAACCGCGTAGCAGTGGAATTAGACATGACTGAAGACTCCAGCTGGATGACACCGAGGCCCGCAGGCCTCGGTAGAGAACGCATCAGAGCTCGTTGAGTGCTGCCTGACGCCGTTCTTTCCAAAGCGCGGCAAATTCCTCGTCATCCAGCCCTTCGCCCTCTTCAAGCGTCTCATCCCAGGCAGCGATCAGCGCCTCCAGACGAGCCATCCGCTGGTCGTTCCATGCTTGCATGTCCTCATCCCACAGTCCCTGTTCTTCCATGTAGCGAACGGCACCAGGATGAAAGGGAATATCGATGGGCGGAACTCCCGCATCGGCCAGGGTCCAGCGCTTGATCGCTGAGG
>DATHXP010000278.1:0-2112 GCA_035459605.1 Halomonas sp.
CCGCCGACCGCCGCCGGCGTGCACGTTGACCATCCACACCCCCTGCTCGGCGGCCGCCTGCACGGCGCCCGCCACGGTGTTGGGGATATCGTGAAACTTGAGGTCGAGAAACACCTCGAAGCCGCGTCCGTGCAGGGCATCGATCACGCTGGGTCCGCTGCGGGTGAACAGCTCCTTGCCAACCTTCAAACGGCAGCGCTGCGGATCAAGGCGATCCGCCATGCACAGGGCGGCATCCATGGAGGTGTAGTCGAGGGCGATAATCAGAGGGGACAGCGTAGGCACGGCGCGCTCCAGGCAGGTAACGTCAGCGATGAAGTATACCAGTCGCCAGCCAGACCTTTCAGCGCTGTGAAATAGCGTTGAGGCCCCCTGATGCGGTCAACGTTCTATCGTCTACTATGGGGAATGCAGCATCATTAAGTACCACCAACCTGTCAGCAATATGGATCAGAATGTCGATCAGACAAACCTAAGGAAGGGAGTCAGGATGAACCAACAACTCGCTCACTACTGCCGCACCGCTCTGCTGCTACTCGTCTTGGGCTTGGCCACACCCGCCCTGGCAGCAGATGACACAACGGTCAACATCAACACGGCGAGCGTCGAACAGCTGGCCGAGCTGCCCGGCATCGGCGAGGCCAAGGCCGCAGCCATCGTCAAGGATAGAGAAGCCAACGGCCCCTACGCGTCCAGCGAAGACCTCACCCGCGTCAAGGGCATCGGCGAGACCATTTCCCGCCGGCTGAGCGATCACATCAGCTTCTGACGATTCAGCCTTTACAGCCATTGAAAAGGAAATATGCGCCTGCCGGTACTTCACCGCGCAGGCGCTTTACCGTGTGAAACCGCCATCCCCGCTGCCGCGCCTCTCTCCGCCTGCGCTGCTGCCCCTTGATTTTTCCTCAGGCATCCCCATTGAGAGAGTAACGATCACAGCGGAGTCACCATGCCTCTACTATTTGCCTTCAGCATCTTTGCCCTGCTGGACTTCATCCTGCTGTTCTCGATCGGCAGCGACATCGGCCTGCTGATGACGCTGGCGCTGGTGCTGAGCAGCGGCTTCCTGGGCCTGCACCTGATCCGTCGCGAAGGCATCAACACCTTCGCCCGCGCTCGCGAGCGGCTCGAGCGCGGCGAGATACCCGCTGGCGAAATGCTGAACGGAGCGGCGCTGATCTTCGGCGGCGCCCTGCTGATGGCCCCCGGCTTCCTCTCCGACGCCCTGGGTCTCATGTGCCTGATTCCCGACGGCCGGCGTCTGCTGGGCAAGGCGCTCAAGGCCATCGGCATGAACATGAGGGTCGCCGCGCCCGACGGCGCCGGCGGCCAGCACCGGCCAGGCGGCTGGCATCCCGACGACGACTCTGGCCGGCAGGCAGCCCGCCAGTCCAGGACCGATGCCCCCATTGAAGGTGAATTCATCGCCCGGAACGAACGTCGCGGCTAAGTCCAGGGCGGGGGCGCATAAAAAACTCGCGCGTCCCCCTTGAAAGCCGCCAGCCAAGCCCCACTCTATCTGGCAGCAAAGAGTTTCGACCTCGGCCACGGGGTCAATCCCACGGAAGGCGGCTGTCGCCTTCACTCGCAGAGGCATCTGCGGACTAACGATGAAGAACGCCGAGGCCATGTGGCCCGGCTTAACTAACTAGTCAGGAGAACGTGAGCAATGAACATCCGTCCCTTGCACGATCGCGTCATCATCCGTCGCGTCGAAGAAGAGCAGACAACCGCAGGCGGCATCGTGCTCCCGGGCAGCGCCCAGGAAAAGCCGACACGCGGTGAAGTACTTGCCGTCGGTAACGGCCGGATTCTGGAAAGCGGCGACGTGCGTCCGCTTGACGTCAAGGTCGGCGACACCGTGATCTTCAAGGAAGGCTTTGGCGTCGAGAAGGAAAAGGTCGACGGCGAAGAAGTGCTGATCATGAGCGAGTCCGACATCCTGGCCGTCGTCGAAAGCTGATCGGCAACCTGTCTGAATACTATCCAACTCTGACGTTCACGAACTCACAGGAAGCTAACGAAAATGGCAGCGAAAGAAATCAAGTTCTCAAATGATGCACGCAACCGCATGTCACGCGGTGTCGATCTTCTAGCCAACGCCGTCAAGGC
>DATHXP010000279.1:0-14283 GCA_035459605.1 Halomonas sp.
CCGAGGAGTTTGATCAGTGGCTGGTCGAGAGCAAGGCCGCCGCCGAACAAGAAGCATCCGGAGCCGATCGGGAATGGACGCTGGATGAGCTGATGGAGCGCGGCAAGAAAACCTACGCCACTATCTGCGCCTCCTGTCACCAGCCCGACGGGGGCGGCAGTCCGCCGGCCTTCCCGGCGCTGGCGGGTAATCAGGCTTTGATGGATGAGCCGCAGCGGCACCGGAACACCGTCATCAACGGCGTGTCGGGGACGGCCATGCCGGCTTTCCGCAATACGTTGAACCCGGTGGAAATCGCCGCCGTTATTACCTACGAACGCAACGCCTGGGGCAATGAGACCGGCGACACTGTGCAGCCGTCTGATATCGCCAAGCAGCTGTCCGAATAAACCGAGCCGAGAAGGCAACCCGAACTGCCAGGCTCGGACCGAACAAGCGATCACAGGGGAGGCGTCAGCCATGACCTCGCATCTTCCACCCAAGCCGACAGCGCAGCACAGTCAGGCCGTCTATGGTGGAGCGGCGGCGCAACAGGCGCGCCCACCGGGGCTGCTGCGCTGGCTGCTGACCACCAATCACAAGGAAATCGGCACGCTCTACCTGATATTTTCGCTGACCATGTTCATGGTGGGCGGCGTCTTTGCGCTGGTGGTGCGCGCCGAGCTGTTCCAGCCGGGGCTGCAGCTGGTTCAGCCGGAGTTCTTCAACCAGATGACCACCATGCACGGCCTGATCATGATCTTCGGTGCGGTCATGCCGGCTTTTGTGGGTCTGGCCAACTGGATGATACCGCTGCAGATCGGCGCGCCGGACATGGCCCTGCCGCGGCTCAACAACTTCAGCTTCTGGCTGCTGCCGGTCGCCTTCACGCTGCTTCTTTCTACGCTGTTCATGCCCGGCGGCGCGCCCAACTTTGGCTGGACCTCCTATGCGCCGCTGTCCACGACCTACGGGCCGCCATCGACGACGTATTTCATCCTGTCCATTCATCTGGCGGGCATCAGCTCCATTCTCGGGGCGATCAATATCATCGCCACCATCCTCAACCTGCGCGCTCCCGGCATGCGGATGATGGATATGCCAATGTTCGTGTGGACCTGGCTGATCACCGCCTTCCTGCTGATTGCGGTGATGCCGGTGCTGGCCGGCGCGATCACCATGCTGCTGATGGACATCAACTTTGGCACCAGCTTCTTCAATGCCGCGGGCGGCGGTGACCCGGTGATGTTCCAGCATCTGTTCTGGTTCTTCGGTCACCCCGAGGTCTATATCATGATCCTGCCGGCTTTCGGCATCATATCGATCATCGTGCCCGTCTTCGCGCGCAAGCCGCTGTTTGGCTACGCCTCGATGGTGTACGCCACGGCGGCGATTGCGCTGCTGTCGTTTCTGGTCTGGGCGCACCACATGTTTGCCGTGGGCATGCCGTTGGAAGCGCAGCTGTTCTTCATGTACAGCACCATGCTGATTTCGGTGCCTACCGGGGTGAAGGTATTCAACTGGGTGACGACGCTGTTTCGCGGTTCGATCAGCTTTGAGCCGCCGATGCTGTTTTCCCTGGCGTTTATCGTGCTGTTCAGCATCGGCGGTTTCTCGGGGCTGATGCTGGCGATCGTACCGGCGGACTTTCAGTATCACGACACCTATTTTGTCGTGGCGCATTTCCACTACGTGCTGGTGCCGGGGTCCGTCTTCGCCATCATGGCGGCAAGCTACTACTGGCTGCCCAAGTGGACGGGCCACTATCCCCACGCGGCGCTGTCGCGCTGGCACTTCTGGCTGTCGCTGGTGGGCGTCAACCTGCTGTTCTTTCCCATGCACTTTGCCGGTCTTGCGGGGATGCCGCGGCGCATACCCGACTACGCCCTGCAGTTTGCCGACTTCAACATGGTATCGACGATCGGCGCTTTCATCTTCGGCTTCTCCCAGCTGCTGTTCGTGGCGGTGGTGATCCTGTGCGTGCGCGGCGGGGAGAAGGCGCCAGCCAGGGCATGGGAAGGCGCGGAGGATCTGGAGTGGAGCGTGCCCAGCCCGGCACCGCTGCACACCTTTGACACGCCGCCGGATTTTCAGCCGCTCAGACGTCACTGACGGGGAGATGGACATGTCGACCCCAGGGCCGAACAGGGCAGAAGCGTATAGTCATCGGCCGGTGCCGGACGCGCGGCAGCGGGATCAAGGCGTGCGGCGCACCGTGATGCGCACTCTGATCGTGCTGCTGGGGATGTCGCTGTTTACCGTTGCCCTGGTCCCGCTGTATGACGTCTTCTGCGAGGTCACGGGCTTGAACGGCAAGACCGGCGGCTCGCCCCAGGCGCTGGTCAGCGAAGGGGTGGACTCCAGCCGTCTGATAACGGTGCAGTTCATCACGCGCGGCAGCCAGGGGCTGGACTGGAGGCTGGATAGCAAGACGCGGCAGGTTCGAGTGCACCCCGGCGAGGCGCACGAGGTGATGTTTGCCTTTCGCAATCAGGGCGTCGAGCCGAGCACGGCCAGAGCCGTACCCAGCGTCTCACCCTCGCAGGCATCGCTGTATCTGCGCAAGCTCACCTGCTTCTGTTTTCAGGAGCAGCGTCTGGCGGCGGGTGAGCTTATCGAGGCGCCGCTGGTCTTTCAGCTGACCACGGACCTGCCGGAAAGCGTCAAGACGGTGACGCTGGTGTATACCCTGTATCCCGTCGAGGCCAATGCAGAAGCTCAACAGGCCTCGATTCCCGCAAGTAAAGGAGGTCAGGCATGAGCGCAGGCAGCTACTATGTTCCCGCCTCCAGCAAGTGGCCGGTGCTGGCATCGCTGGCGCTGGGGATGTCCGCCGTTGGCGGCGGTACCCTGATGGTTCACGGCGTCGTCGGCGTGCCGATCCTGGCGGTGGGCGCCGCCGGGGTGTTTGCGGTGATTGCGCTGTGGTTCAGCGATGTGGTGAGCGAGTCTCGGCGCGGGCTCTACGATGCCCAGATGGACCGTTCGTTTCGCTGGGGAATGGCGTGGTTCATCTTCTCGGAGGTGATGTTCTTTGCCGCCTTCTTCGGGGCGCTTTTTTACGTGCGCACCCTGGCGGTACCGTGGCTCGACGGCCAGGGGGCTAAAGGCGTGGCGGCGCTGCTGTGGCCTGACTTCACGGCCTCCTGGCCGCTGATGGCTCCGCCCGACCCTTCGATTTCCGGCCCCCGGGAAACCCTGAACCCCTGGCAGCTGCCGCTGGTCAACACGCTGCTGCTGGTGACTTCGAGCATCACGCTGACGGTGTCCCACGAGGCGCTCAAGGACGGCTTTCGCAGCAATGCAATCAACTGGCTGACGGCGACCGTGCTGATGGGGCTGTGCTTCATTGTAATTCAGGGCGTGGAGTACTACGAAGCCTACAGCCACTATGGCATTACCCTCGAGGCGGGCATCTACGGCTCCACTTTCTTCATGCTGACCGGCTTCCACGGCGTTCACGTCATCATCGGCACCATCATTCTGATCAGCATCTTGCTGCGCCTGCGGCGCGGCCACTTCGCGCGCGACCAGCATTTCGGCTTCGAGGCGGCGGCCTGGTACTGGCACTTCGTCGATGCGGTGTGGATTGGGCTGTTCACCTTCGTCTACGTATTCTAACTCGGCGCGTTTCTCGCACCCGCCGGGGCTATTGGCCGCCCAGTCCGCCAAACAGGAATCCGTAGGCCAGCAAGATAAACAGCAGCGCGCCCAGGGCGATGCGAAACTTGAGCGAGGTGAGCACGCGCCGCGAGCGGCCGCCGTCGCGGATCAGGAAGCCGGCGCCGATGGCAAGGCTCACGACCATGGAGATGAAGACGAGGAGGATCAGGGTTTTGAGCAGCATGGCAGTCTCCAGAAGGCGGGCCTATCGCTGGGTCTGGTGGGGGTTTTGGGCGGGGCTGGCCGCGCTGGGCATCTACCTGGGACTATGGCAGTGGGAGCGCGCCGAAGACAAGCGGCTGTGGCAGGCGGCGTATGAAAACGCACCGTCGCTGATTGAACCCAGCGAGGCGCCGCCGTTTGGGGCGCGCCTGACGCTAACCGGTGAATATCTCGGCGAACAGACGCTGTTTCTCGATAACCGCATTCACGCGGGGCGGCTGGGCGTGGCGGTGCTGACGCCGCTGCGCGGTCGCGATGGGCGGCTGTGGCTAGTGGAGCGTGGCTTTCTGGCAACGGGGACAGCGCGCGGCGATCCGCATGTGGCCGCGCCGACGGGGACGGTAATCGTGCGGGGCCGCTGGCAGCCGGCGGGCGATCAGGGTCTGCTGCTTGGCGTCAACCGGGAAGGAAAGCGGCTGCAGCAGATCGATCTTGACGCCTTTGCGGGATCCTTTGCCCATGCCGGCTGGCTGCATCTGCAACAAGCTTCGGAACAAGGCCTGGGACAGGCGCCGGGGGAGTCTCCAGACCGCTTGGCCTCGTGGTGGCAGCCCTCGGTGATGTCGCCGGCGCGTCATCTGGCCTACGCGCTTCAGTGGTGGGGGCTGGCGCTGGCGGCGCTGGTGTTCATGTGGGTCGGGCGACGGCGGCGCGCAGCGGCGCCCGCGAATCAACGAAAAGGAGAAACGGATGACGCCAAGCGGCCACGCTGATCGTTCGCGGCTCAAGCTAGTACTGCTGTTCGCCTGCTTTCTGCTGCCGGTCGTGATTGCCTGGGTGATGGTCCACTGGCGGCTCGGTATTCCCGAGGGGCGCACCGCCCACGGTGAGCTGCGCCCCGAGGTGCCGGCGCTAAGCGATTGGCCCCTGAGCCGAGCTGGCGGCGATGCGAACGACGGCGTCAATGACTGGCTGCTGGCGTTTGACTGCGCGGCCCCCTGCGGTGCCCGGGCGGATCGCTGGTGGCGGGTGCACCGCGCCCTGGGTCGCGATGCCGACCGCCTCGCTCGCTTACGCATCGGCGGTGAGGAAAGCGCGCTTCCGGGCGAGCGCGTGGCGCAGTGGACGCAGGCGCCGGAGTGGCGCTCGCCGGGTGACCTGTGGCTGCTCGACGTTCGGGGCCGGGCGGTGGTGCGCTATTCCGCCGAGGTCGAGGCCGAGGACGTGCTGGAGGATATCGAGCGCCTGCTCAAGATGAACCCGGTGCGCGTCGTGGCAAGGCTTGAGAGCGCCAGCTAGATAAAAGTCCTGCTGGCGCCAGAGGAGGAGTCATGCAGAGGTTGAGCGCAGCTGATAGTCGACGCTTGAACTGGCTTCGCTACCTGAGCCTGGCTGGCGCTGTCTTTACCGCCGTGGTGATTCTGGTCGGCGCCTGGACGCGGCTGGTGGATGCCGGGCTCGGCTGTCCCGACTGGCCGGGCTGCTACGGCGCGCTGGCGGTGCCGGATGCGGGAACGGCGGCGCTGCACAGCCCGGATACGCCGCTTGAGGTATCCAAGGCGTGGGTGGAGATGACGCATCGCTACCTGGCCTCGAGCCTGGGCCTGCTGGTGGTAAGCCTGGTGGTGATCGGTGCGCGGCTCAGGCGCCGTACCGGCTACCCCTGGCGGCTGTCCCTGGTGCTGCTCGCAGCCATCCTGCTGCAGGGCGCCTTTGGCGCCTTTACCGTGACCCTCAAGCTGTGGCCGCAGGTGGTGACGCTGCATCTGCTGGGCGGGATCGGGCTGCTGACGCTGTTTCTCTGGCTGCACCTGCGTTTGAGCCTGTGCTGGCGGAATCAGGCGCCGCAGTATCGAATGGCGTCAGCGTCGCGTCTCGGGCGAGCGTGGTGGCTGGTGATCGCGCTGCTGGTCGCGCAGCTGCTGCTTGGCGGCTGGACCTCGAGCAACTATGCCGGGCTTGCCTGCCTGGGCTTTCCCACCTGTAACGGCCAGTGGCTGCCGGCCCTGGACTGGGGAGAGGGCTTTCATCTGACCCAGAGCGTCGGGCCCAGCTATCTGCACGGCAGCCTGCATGCGGAAGCGAGGACGGCCATTCATTTTGCCCATCGGCTTGGCGCACTGGCCCTGGTCGCCGCCTTGACGCTGCTGTGGAGCCGGCGCCGTGGCCGCCCCGAGCGACCCTGGCTGACAGCGGCGCTCGGCGTCTGCCTGCTTCAGGTCTCTCTCGGCGCTGCCAATGTGCTGCTGTGGCTGCCGCTGTGGCTGGCGCTGCTGCACACCGGCGGGGCGGTAGCGCTGGTGATCTGCGTGACGATGGCGGCGTGGCGGCGCCGCTATTCGGAGTCTGGCCTGAATGACAGGCGTGCTCGAAGGATGCAGCGAGGAGGTGAGCCATGGCTGATGGCATCGTGATATCCCCAGCGTCTTCAGCGCAGGAGCGCTGGAGCTGGCGGGATCTGTTGACCCTGTGCAAGCCGCGGGTCGTGGCCGTGATGCTGGTGTGCACCCTGGTGGGCATGCTGCTCGCCTCGACGGCGCCACCGCTGGATGCGCTGGTGCTGGGCCTGTCGGGAATCGGCCTGGCGGCCGGCGGCGCGGCGGCTTTCAACCACGTGCTCGACCGCCGGCTGGACACCATGATGCTGCGCACGGCGCGGCGGCCGCTGGCGACCCGGCGTCTGCCCGTCACGCTGGCGCTGGCGTGGGCCAGCCTGCTGTCGGCCACGGGCATCGGGCTTTTGTGGTGGCAGGTCAATGCGCTGACCGCCTGGTTGACGCTGGCCTCGCTGCTTGGCTACGCCTTGATTTATACCGCTTTCCTCAAGCGCGCCACGCCGCAGAACATCGTGATTGGCGGCGTGGCGGGGGCCGCGCCGCCCCTGCTGGGCTGGACGGCGATCAGCGGAGAGCTGGCGCCGGAGCCGCTTTTGCTGGTGCTGATCATCTTCGCCTGGACGCCGCCCCATTTCTGGGCGCTGGCGATTCACAAGCAGGATGAGTATGCCCGGGCAGGCGTGCCCATGCTGCCGGTGACCCACGGCGTCGCTTTCACACGGCTACAGATATGGCTGTATGGCTGGCTGACGGTGGCGGTCACGCTGCTGCCGTTCTGCGTCGGCATGAGCGGGATGCTGTATCTGGTAGGCATCACGCTGCTCAACGTGCGCTTCATGGTTTGGAACTGGCGAGTCTGGCGAGGCAAGGATGCCACGGCGCCGATCGGCGCCTTCTGGTTTTCAATTCACTATATTCTCGGTGTCTTTGTCGTCCTGCTGCTCGATCGCTACGCCATGTTCTGGCTGCTTTGAGCGCTTTCCCCAGCCCGCAGGCCGGGGAGCTTTTTCCAGAGGCTTACCAGAACAGCGCAATCAGCGAGTAGCTCAGCAAGGTGACCAGCACGGTGCTGATCAGGTTGAGGGCGAAGCCGGCGCGAATCATCGACTGGATCTTCATGTGCCCGGTGGCGAAGACGATGGCGTTGGGCGGCGTGGCCACCGGCATCATGAAGGCGCAGCTGGCGGCGATGGCGGCCGGCACGGTGATCAGCAGCGGCGAGATGCCCAGCGACAGGGCCAGGGCGCCCAGCAGCGGCAAGAAAGCTGCCGCCGTGGCGGTGTTGGAGGTTACCTCGGTCAGGAAGATGATGACCAGCGCAACGACGCCGATCATCAGCAGCAGCGGGAGGGCGCCAAACAGGCCCAGCTGTTCGGCGATCCACTCGGCAAGCCCCGAACGGGTAATGGCAGCGGCCAGGGCCAGGCCGCCCCCAAACAGCAGCAGGATGCCCCAGGGCAGGTCGTACGTATCGCCCCAGTTGAGCAGGCGGTGGCCGCTGCCGTCGCCTGCGGGCAGCAGAAACAGCGCGATGCCGGCGGTAATCGCGATACCGGTATCGGAGAGCCAATCGACGCCGGCATCGTTGATCAGCGGGCGCAGGATCCAGCTGCTGGCGGCGAGCAGGAAGATGACGCCCACGCGGCGCTCGGCGGCGGTCATGCGGCCAAGCTTGGCCAGCTCGTCCTGGATCAGGGTGGCGCTGTCGCTGTGGGTATCCAGGGCAAACCCCCTGCGCGTCAGCCACCACCAGGCCGCCGCCATCATCGCTATGCTGATCGGCAAACCAACGACCATCCACTGGGCAAACCCCAGATCGATGCCGCGGCTGTCGGATAGATAGGCAGCCAGCAGGGCGTTGGGCGGCGTGCCGATCAGGGTCGCTACGCCGCCGATGCTGGCTGAATAGGCGATGGCCAGCAGCAGGGCGGTGGCATAGCGATGGCGCGCCTCCGGATCGCCGCTATCCAGCAGGCTGACCACCGACATGCCAATCGGCAGCATCATTATCGTGGTGGCGGTGTTGGAGACCCACATGCTCAGAAAGCCGGTGGCGATCATGAAGCCGGCGATCTGTCGGCGCGGTTCCTGGCCCACCACTCTGAGCACCATCAGGGCGATACGCCGGTGCAGATTCCAGCGCTGCATGCCGATGCCGAGCAGAAAGCCGCCCAGAAAAAGGTAGATGATGGGGTGGGCATAGCTCGCGGCGACCTCTTTTATGCCGCCCACGCCGAGGGCTGGGGCAAGCGCCATGGGCAGCAGCGACGTCACCGGGATGGGAATGGCTTCCGTGGACCACCAGGTCGCCATCAGCAGTGCCAGCCCGACACAGTTCCAGGCGATGTCGGACATGCCGCCGGGCGCGGGCAGCAGCAGCGTCATCAGCAAGAAGGCCGGACCAAGCCACAGGCCAGCTCGAGCCGCCAGCGATACCGGAGGAGGGACTTGGGCCTTATGGGGTCGTGACATTATTTCTCCTTGACTTGCGCAGTGGTAGGGCAAGCGGTGTCGGGTTTATCCTGTGCTGCCCGGCTCGACGCCGATTTCAGACACGCCTTGCATGCGGCTGATCACGAAGCGTCGGCTTGGGTGAGTTGCAGGAGCGGTATAAAATGACCGGACACACTTGCAGCGGGTAATTTTCATGTCGATCACGATGGCATCGATTCTAGCGGTGATCGCCCTGGCGGTGATAGCGGGACTTGCGTGGTACGCATTCCATCTATGGCGGGAAGTTGGGCGGCGCAGGAGCTTTCGGCGCGATGAGGATCGTCGCGCCCGGCAAAATAGCCTCGAGAACCTCGAGCTTGTGGCGTCGGCGCTGCTGCAGCACCAGGTCGACATCACTGAAGCGTCCTGGCGCTGTCGGACGCTGCTGGACATCATTGAGCCGGGGCGTGGCGATCAGCCCGATCTCAGGGCATTTACCGTAGTGCATGCGCGTACCCAGCACCTGCACACCCACTCGGCGCGTATGGCGCTGACGCCCAGCGCGCGCCTTGAAGAGGATAAGGAGCGCTTGGCCGTCGAAGCCGAAATGCGTGATGATGTGTACGCTTCGGCCAGAGCAGCGCTGGCTTTTGTCGCCGCGCAGAGACAGGCTTGATTGGTTAAATGCCGGCTGGCGACAGCAAAACGCTTTAAAAGCTCCGCGTTTTATTGCAACCGCCCTCGGAGTTCGGCAAGCTTGGGATGACGCTGTAGATGATTAATGTCTTAACTAAGCATGAATGACTCTGCGGCGTTTCCGGCGGTGATGCGCGCGAAGGCTTTCTTGCCATCATCAGCCATGTGTTGAGCACCCGATCTCGCACCGAACCTGGACTTACATGCCTCCTGGATGGCTGCTTTGACGTTGCCCATGCCAGAGTTGTGTCAACAAGGAGTCTCACATGAAGAAATCTACAACAGGCCTGCTGCTCGGTTCTGCCCTGGTCGTTGGTCTTTCCGGCTGTGCTAGTTCGGCTTCCCAGTCATCCAGCGCGGCGGATAGCTCTTCCTCCGCTCGTGCGTGGTACCAGCACCCGGCCGTTTGCGGCCTGGCAGGCGGCCTGATCGGCGGCGGCATCGGCTACGGTACCAGCGGCTCCAGCGATGAAGAATCAGGTGCTGCCATCGGCGCGACGGCTGGCGCCGCGATTGGCGCGCTGCTGTGTGCCGAGCCGGAAAAAGCGGCGCCCGCGCCTGAGTTCAGGGACACCGACGGTGACGGCGTGCCGGACCATCTGGACGAGTGCCCCGGGACCCCGGCCGGCGTCGCGGTTGATGCCGTTGGCTGTCCGCTGGACTCAGACGGTGACGGCGTGCCGGACTATCAGGACCAGTGCCCGGACACGCCGGCAGGTGTTGAAGTCAACGCCCTGGGCTGTGAGAAAAACCTGGTGCTGCGCGACGTCAACTTCGAATTCGACTCCGCCAGGCTGACCGCTGAAGCCCAGCAGATTCTCCGCGACGTGGCCGACAAGCTGAACGCCAATGAAAGGGTGCGCGTGCGCATCGAGGGCCACACTGACTCGATTGGCACCGCTGCCTACAACAAGGAGCTGTCCCAGGAGCGCGCCGATTCCGTGGCTGCCTTCCTGGCGTCCCAGGGCGTGTCCAGTCAGCGCATGAGTACCATCGGCTACGGTGAAGAGCGCCCGGTTGCGTCCAACGAGACCGATGCCGGCCGCGCCGAGAACCGTCGCGTAGAGATGGGCGAGTGGGAATAACGTTTTCCGGCGAGCTTTAGCCTTGCCGCGGTGAGGTTTGAAATCGCGACTCGTGCCACACACAGGCGCCTTCGGGCGCCTTTCGCTTTCTCACGACCTGGCTGTCGAGGCGGGCGTAGCGCTGATCGCGCCTGATCTGGTAAAATAGCCTCGCTTTTACCGCATTACCCCCATACGGCGGCACGTGATCCCTGGTATGGATCACCACTGCGCACAAGGAATTGTTTCAACATGCCCATCGTGACACTGCCGGACGGCAGCCAAAGAGACTTCAACGAGCCGCTCTCCATCATGCAGCTGGCTGAAAGCATCGGCCCTGGCCTCGCCAAGGCGTGCATCGCCGGACGCATTGATGGTGTGCTGGTGGATGCCGCCGATATTATCGACCGCGATGCCGAGGTGGCGATCATTACCTCGCGTGACGAGGAAGGGCTGGAGATTATTCGCCACTCCTGCGCGCACCTGATTGGCCATGCCGTCAAGCAGCTCTATCCCGACGCCAAGATGGCGATTGGGCCGGTGATTGCCGATGGCTTCTACTACGATGTCGAGTTTGGTCGTTCGGTCACGCCGGAAGACCTCGAAGCGATAGAAGAACGCATGAAGGCGCTGATCGACACCGGCTACGACATCGTGCGTGAATACGTCGACCGCGATCAGGCCATGCTGACTTTCCTGCATCGCGACGAGCCGTACAAGCAGGAAATTGTGCGCGAGATTCCCGAAGGCGAAACCATTCGCCTTTATCACCATCAGGAATACACGGACATGTGCCGCGGGCCGCACGTGCCCAATACCCGGCATTTGAAGGCGTTCAAGCTGACCAAGATGGCCGGCGCCTACTGGCGCGGCGATTCGCAAAACGCCATGCTGACGCGTATCTACGGCACCGCCTGGGCCGACACGAAGCAGCTGAAAGCCTACCTCAAGCGTCTCGAGGAGGCCGAGAAGCGCGATCATCGCAAGCTGGCGCGCCGCATGGACCTCTTCCACCTGCAGGAAGAAGCGCCCGGCATGGTGTTCTGGCACCCCAACGGCTGGACCATGTATCAGGCCCTTGAGCAGTATATGCGCCGGGTGCAGGTCGAGAATGGCTATCAGGAAATCAAGACGCCTCAGATGCTCGACCTGTCGCTGTGGAAGGCATCGGGCCACTGGGAACACTACAGCGAGCTGATGTTCACCACCGAGTCCGAAAAGCGCGATTACGCTGTTAAGCCGATGAACTGCCCCGGCCACGTGCAGGTGTTCAACCAGGGGCTGCGCAGCTACCGCGATCTGCCGCTGCGCCTGGCGGAGTTTGGCAGCTGCCACCGCAATGAGCCCTCCGGTTCCCTGCACGGACTGATGCGGGTGCGCGGCTTCACCCAGGACGATGCGCATATTTTCTGTACCGAAGGGCAGATACAGTCGGAGGCGGAAGATTTCATTGCGCTGACGCTCAAGGTCTACAGCGAGCTTGGCTTCGACGATGTCGAGCTCAAGCTGTCGACGCGCCCTGACGACTACCTCGGCGAGCCCGACGTGTGGGAGCGCGCCGAGGCGGGGCTCGAGGCGGCGCTGAATGCCGCCGGGCACGCATGGGATCTGCAGCCGGGCGAGGGCGCCTTCTATGGGCCCAAGATCGAGTTTTCGCTGCGCGACTGCCTGAATCGTGTCTGGCAGTGCGGTACACTGCAGCTCGACTTTAATCTGCCGGGCCGTCTGGACGCGCAGTTTGTCGATGAGGACGGCGCTCGCAAGACGCCGGTCATGCTGCACCGCGCCATTCTGGGGTCGTTCGAGCGCTTCCTGGGCATACTGATCGAGCACTATGCCGGCGCCATGCCCCTGTGGCTGGCGCCGCAGCAGGTGGCCATACTCAACATCACCGACGCCCAGCGCGAGTACGCGCTGGGTATCGAATCGCGGCTGCACAAACTTGGCCTGCGGGCCAAGGCGGACTTGAGGAACGAGAAGATCGGCTTTAAAATCCGCGAGCACACCCTGCAGAAGGTTCCCTATCTCCTGGTGGTGGGAGATAAGGAAGTCGAAGCCGGCTCGGTGGCCGTGCGGACCCGCAGCGGCGAGGATCTCGGCAGCATGTCGATGGATGCCTTTATCGAACGCGTTCAGGCCGAGCGGCAGTAACGACATCTTCCAACTGAAGTGGAGACGGAATCATCAAGAGAAGCAATCCGAGAGGTCGCACGCAGGACAGGCGCCCCCCAATGAACGAGCGCATTATCGAGGATCAGGTTCGCCTGATCGACAGCGACGGTGAACAGCTGGGGATTGTGGCAACGCCTGACGCCCTGGAGCGCGCTGAAGCGGCAGGTATGGACCTCGTGCAGATTTCCAATGCCGATCCGATCGTTTGCAAGATCATGGACTACGGCAAGTTCGTCTTTGAGCAGAAAAAGCAGAAGGCGATTCAGAAAAAGAAGCAGAAGCAGATTCAGGTCAAGGAAGTCAAGTTCCGGCCTGGTACCGACGAGGGCGACTATCAGGTCAAGATGAGAAACCTGATACGCTTCCTCGAAGGTGGCGACAAGGGCAAGGTGACCCTGCGCTTCCGCGGACGCGAGATGGCCCATCAGGACCTCGGTCGCAAGCTGATGGAGCGTATCGCCGCCGATCTCGAAGAGATTGGCACCGTGGAGTCCTTTCCAAAAATGGAAGGGCGGCAGATGATCATGATTATTGCCCCCAAGAAGAAGTGATCCGACGGCGCTGTCAACGAGCGGCTGGCATGATGATGCCAGCCGCTGGCCCCGGATTTTCTCAATAAACTCGAGCGGAGTTCTCCTCATGCCGAAGATCAAGAGCAACAGCGGCGCTGCCAAGCGCTTCAAGAAGACGGCGAATGGCATCAAGCACAAGCAGTCGTTTCGCAGTCACATCCTGACCAAGAAGTCCACCAAGCGGAAGCGTCAGCTGCGCGGTATGAAGCAGGTGCACGCCGCCGATGCGCCGCTGGTACGGCGCATGCTGCCGTATCTGTAACCCCTTGGACTCAACCTTTTTCGTCAGGAGTAAGCCATGACTCGTGTCAAGCGTGGTGTCGTCGCACGTCGTCGTCACAAGAAGATTCTCAAGCAGGCCAAGGGCTACTACGGAGCCCGGTCGCGCGTCTTTCGCGTCGCCAAGCAGGCGGTCATCAAGGCCGGCCAGTACGCCTACCGCGACCGCCGCCAGCGCAAGCGCCAGTTTCGCGCGCTGTGGATCCAGCGTATCAACGCCGGGGCTCGCCAGCACGGTATCTCCTACAGCCGTTTCGTGGGCGGCCTGAAGAAGGCCGGCATCGAGATCGACCGTAAGGTGCTGGCGGATCTGGCCGTTCACGAGAAGGCCGCCTTTGCCGCCATCGTCGAGAAGGCCAAGGCTGCCGCTGCCCAGTAAGCCATCGTGATGGTGTCCGCGCACAGCGCAAGAGGTGCCGGTCAATGATCGCAGCAGGGGAAGAGCAGCCGCTCTTCCCCTGCTTTTTGTTGTATCTTCCTTCGCAAGTCACTATTTTCGGAGCATCAACGGATGGACCATCTTCCCACCCTGGTCAGCGAGGCGCGCCGTGCCATTGACGCCGCCGACGGCGCGGCGGCACTCGATGAGGTGCGTGTTCACTACCTCGGCAAGAAGGGCGAGATCACCGCGCTGCTCAAGGGGCTCGGTCGGCTGCCGGCGGAAGAGCGTCCAGCCGCCGGCGAGCGGATCAACCAGGCCAAGCAGCAGCTTGCCCAGGCGCTTGAGGCGCGCAAGGCGTCGCTCGAGCGCGCCGCGCTGGAGCAGCGCCTGGCCGCCGAGCGTATCGACGTGACGCTGCCCGGGCGCGGACAGGCCAGCGGCGGCCTGCATCCGGTCACCCGCACGCTGGAGCGTATCGAGGGGCTGTTTACGCGGATCGGCTTCGCGGTGGCCACGGGGCCGGAAATCGAAGACGACTATCACAA
>DATHXP010000280.1:0-3862 GCA_035459605.1 Halomonas sp.
GGCGCCCCTGCGGCGCCGGTGGTTTATAGCAAAACAGCCCGCTGCGTCTCATTCTCCGGCGGCGTCAGCCTCGGGCCTGGCCTTGTGACGCAGCCGGATATTCAGCTCCCTGAGCTGTTCCGGGCGCACCTCGCCGGGGGCGTCGGTCATCAGGCAGGCGGCGCTCTGGGTCTTGGGGAAGGCAATCACTTCGCGGATGGTGCGCGCTGCGCTCATCAGCATTACCAGACGGTCGAGGCCGAAGGCCAGGCCGCCGTGGGGCGGTGCCCCGTACTGCAGCGCGTCGAGCAGGAAGCCGAATTTCTCGTCGGCCTCCTGGGCAGTGACGCCGAGCAGCTCCAGCACGCTCTGCTGCATGGCCTGGTCGTGGATACGAATCGAGCCGCCGCCGAGCTCGGTGCCGTTGAGCACCATGTCGTAGGCGCGTGACAGCGCGGCTGCCGGGTTGGCCTTGAGCGTCTCCAGGTCGCACGCCGGCGCGGTAAAGGGGTGGTGCAGGGCCTGCAGGCGGGTGCCGTCATGCTCGAACATCGGGAAGTCGACGACCCACAGCGGCGCCCACTCGGCGGTGTAGAGATCGAGATCCTCGCCCAGCTTGACGCGCAGCGCGCCGAGCGCCTCGTTGACGATATCGGCCCTGTCGGCGCCGAAGAAGATGATGTCGCCATCCTCGGCACCTATACGATCAAGCAGCTCCTCGATCACACCTTCCATGAACTTGACGATCGGCGACTGCAGGCCTTCAAGGCCGGCGGCGCGATCGTTGACCTTGATCCAGGCCAGGCCACGGGCGCCGTAGATGCCGACGAACTTGGTGTATTCGTCGATCTCCTTGCGCGACAGCGAAGCGCCGCCCTTGACCTTGAGCGCGGCGACGCGGCCGTCAGCGGCGTTGGCCGGGCCGGAGAAGACCTTGAAGTCCACGCCTTGCATCAGATCGTCGACGTCGGTGAGTTCCAGCGGGATGCGCAGATCGGGCTTGTCCGAACCGAAGCGGCTCATGGCTTCGGCGTAGGGCATGCGGGCGAACGCCGGCAGTTCGACCTCGAGGACGTCGCGGAACAGCTGGCGAATCATGCCTTCGCTGACCGCCATGATGTCTTTTTCCTCGACGAAGGAAGCCTCGATGTCGATCTGGGTGAACTCCGGCTGGCGATCGGCGCGCAGGTCTTCGTCGCGGAAACACTTGGCGATCTGGTAGTAGCGGTCGAAGCCGGACACCATCAGCAGCTGCTTGAACAGCTGGGGCGACTGCGGCAGCGCAAAGAAGCTGCCGGCGTGGGTGCGGCTGGGCACCAGGTAGTCGCGCGCGCCCTCCGGCGTGGCGCGGGTCAGGATCGGCGTCTCGATATCGAGAAAGCCCTCTCCCTCGAGGTAGGCGCGCACGCTGTGGGAAATACGCGAGCGCAGGCGCAGCCTGTCGATCATCTCCGGGCGACGCAGGTCGATATAGCGATACTTCAGGCGCACCTCTTCACCGACCTTGCCGTGCTCGTCGAGCTGGAACGGCGGCGTGGCGGCGCTGTTGAGCACCTCGACCTCCTTGGCCAGCACCTCGACCAGCCCGGTGGGCATGTTGGGGTTCTGGGTCCCTTCCGGGCGCAGCCTGATGCGACCCTGAATGCGCAGCACATACTCGCTGCGGGCGCGATCTGCGGTGGCGAACGCCTCGGCGGTGTCGGGATCGACCACGACCTGGGCAATGCCGTCCCGGTCGCGCATGTCGAGGAAGATGACCCCGCCGTGATCCCGGCGGCGATGCACCCAGCCGCACAGGGTGACCGTCTGATCCACCATGGTCTCATTCAGCTGGCCGCAATAATGGCTGCGCATGTCGTTTCCTGTTCTGTTGCATTGGGATTGAAGATAGGGCCCGGCGTGACTTACGCCGTTGCTTCGTCCTTGCTGCTTCCGGTTTTTGGGGCGCTGCCCTGCGGATCGTTCGAGGCGCTATCTGAAGCGCTGTCACCGGCCAGGTTCTGCCTGTTGCCGGTCTTGAAATCGGTTTCGTACCAGCCGCTCCCGGCCAGGCGAAAGCCCGCCGCGGACACCAGACGGACCAGTTCGGACTGCTCACAGTCCGGGCAGTCCCGCAGCGGTTCGGCAGAGAGTCGCTGCAATTTTTCCAGACGGTGGCCGCAGGCCTTGCACTCGTATTCGTAGATGGGCATGTTCGACGCTCCAAAGACGACAATATTCCAGTGGGCAATGCGTCAACGCATCGCTGCGTGTCCGCGCTTGGTGTGTATGACGTGTGTATGACCGACCCTTGATCTTGGGTCTACGGGCCTGTTTTACAAGTCTGAAATCAAAGCGCCGTAGTATACCCCGTCACGCCCATTGAGGCACAGTCCTGCCGCACGATCGGCTACACTGGTTAACTGCTCGTATGTCATCGCAACACATCTTCAAGGCACAGGAGCCGCGTATCATGCACGCCGTCATACTCGACGCCGATAGCCTCGGCCTGGGCATCGACCTTTCCCCTATCGAACAGCAGGTGGGCCGGCTGGAGGTTCACGGACAAACCGCGCCGGAACAGGTGGTCGAGCGCCTGACCGGCGCCGAAATCGTACTGGTCAACAAGGTGCCGATCAGCGGCGACGACCTGGCGACGCTGCCGGCGCTGCGCCTGATCTGCGTGATGGCTACCGGCACCAACAACATCGACATGCAGGCCGCCAAGCGGCTGGGCATCGAGGTGCGCAACGTCAATGCCTACGGCACCGAGAGCGTGGCCCAGCATACGCTGCTGCTGCTGCTGTCCCTGGCCGCCCGCATGCCGCTCTACCAGCGCGACGTCGCGGCCGGAAAATGGCAGCGGAGCCGGTTTTTCTGCCTGCTCGACCACCCCACCCTGGAGCTGTCCGGCAAGCACCTGGTGATCGTCGGCCAGGGAGAGTTGGGCTCCCGCGTCGCCACGCTCGCCGAGGCCTTCGGCATGCGGATCACCTTTGCCGCCCGGCCCGGAGCCACCAGTGACGCTCGCCCGGACCTTGCCAGCCTGGCGCCGGACGCCGATGCCATCAGCCTGCACTGCCCGCTGACCGATGCGACGCGGCACCTGGTGGATGCGGCCCTGCTGGAACGGCTGAAGCCAACCGCCCTGCTGGTTAACTGCGCGCGCGGCGGCATCATCGATGAGACAGCAGCGCTGGAGGCGCTGCGCGACGCTCGTCTCGGCGGACTTGGCGTCGATGTGCTGCCGGTAGAACCGCCGCGCGACGGCCATCCGCTGCTGGATGCTCTAAGCGAACCGCTCAACCTGATCGTGACGCCTCACAACGCCTGGATTTCGCCCGAGGCTCGCCAGCGCGTCGTTAACCTGTCGGCAGAAAACCTCCAGGAGTACATAAGACAAACTTAATATTAAGGCGGGTGGCAGCTTCGAGCCGCCTTGCTTCTTGGTTACGGTGGGTTTTGCTAAAGACTGGTAGGAAAAGATAACGGTATAAACGCGCGTATCTCTGGTCCTGACAGTCCGCGGGCGGCTGCCTACCCAATGGTAAAGCGTTCTGGTACAGGGATTCCGATCGTCTCGAGCTCGACCTCCTCAAGCTCGACATCGGTCACCCGCGCCCGCTCGGGGCCTTGCCACAGCCACTCGGCCAGCTGGCTCACTCGGGCAGGGTCTCCGCACATCAATACTTCAACGCGGCCGTCGGGCAGGTTGACCGCATGGCCGGTCACTCCGGCGCTTTGCGCCCGCTCCTGGGTCGAACCGCGGTACCAGACGCCCTGCACCCTGCCACTCACCAATGCCCTCACGCAGTAATGTTTCACGAACTGCCTCCTCAAATTGTAGCGTGTGTCCCTGGCGGAGACGCCGAGTACAATTACAGCCCTCCCCCTCCCCTCGCAG
>DATHXP010000281.1:0-5306 GCA_035459605.1 Halomonas sp.
CGATGACGCAATGCCACTACCACCTCGATCCGGCCCCGGCCGTGCAGATCGTCTATAACGATGAGCGCACACGAGACATCCGTATTACCCAGCAACAAGGCGTCGGTCTGGCCCAGGTCGACGGCGCCAGCGTGCAGATGCGGGAGATCACCCGTGGAGCCAACCTCTGTGTCTCCGCCCGGGTACTCGCCATCCGGCCCGATCCTGATACGGAAGGCTACCTGGTCGAAAACGGCCCTTTCATGCGGCGTTTCCTCGACGGCTACTACCCGATGCAGGTGAAGCTTGTGGTCGACTGGCCTGCCGGATTGCTCTCATTCGCCGGCAGCCGCCCAGCACCTCAGCCTGGCCTGCGCATCGAAGCAAGCGATAGCGGCGTTCTGCTGGAGGCACACTTCGAGGGGCGCCTGTTTTCTCAGCTGCAGCTACTGCCCGGCCCAGCACTGGATTCTCTGCTGAACTGATCTCGCCTGTCCATAGGCAACCCCCCTCTGCAATCGCCCTCTGGTAGGTGATCGGGTAGACTGCCGCGTTTGATCATGACTGACTCCCACATGCGCGACGCCCCTCTTTCGACCGAATCCGAGACCATCGCTCAAGCCGACATTCCAGGCTGGCCGATCGAGGTGATCGCGCCACCCGGCCTGGAAACCGCGCTGGCCGAGGAGTTACGGCACCTGACTGACGGTGCTGCGATCAGCGACCGTCCCTTCGGAGCGAGTGCCGAGCTGCCGCCCGAACTCGTCTACCGGGTGCTGGCCGACAGCCTGATCGCAGGGCGCGTCTATCTGCCCCTCACCCAGGGTCCGGCAACCCATACCGATCTGCTCTATGATCTGGCGGCCAGTGTCGACTGGTCCAGCCAGCTGGCCGCCGGCGACAGCCTGTCCGTCACGGCTACCGGCGGTAACGAGGCGCTGCGGCATACCGGCTTCATCGCCACCCGGATCAAGGATGCGATCGTGGACCAGTTCCGCGACGCCACCGGCCAGCGGCCCGACGTGGACAGCGACGATCCGGGACTTCGCATCCATTGCCACGTGCCGCGTCAGGGCGACGCCAGCCTCGCGATCGAGCTCTCCAACGGCTCCCTGCATCGACGCGGCTACCGTGTCGATGGCGGCGAGGCACCACTGCGGGAGAATCTTGCAGCGGGACTGCTGTGGCGGGCGCGCTGGCCCCAGGTGGCAGCCGAGGGGGCTGGGCTATTCGATCCCATGTGTGGTTCCGGCACCTTCCTGATCGAGGCCGCCCTGGCCCTATGGGGGCTGACCCCCGCCATGCGGCAGCGCCGCCTGGGCTCTCCCGCCTGGCGAGGACACGATGTCCAGGCCCGGGCCACCGCCCTGCAATCAGAACCGCGCGGCTGGCTCGACCAGCCACCAGCACGTGGTGCAATCACGCTCTACGGGCAGGATCGCGATCCATTGCAGCTTGCGGCTGTGCACGCCAATATCGAGGCGGCCGGGCTGGGCGAGGCGATCGAGATCCACCACACCGACAGCTTCGCCACCCCCTGCCCGCCGGCGCTCGACGGGCTGAAAACTGGCCTGCTGATCAGCAACGTACCGTTCGGTCAACGGGTCGAGTCGGCCGGGGACGAGGCCGCATGGAACCAGCTGTGTTCTGCCTGGGTACGCTGTCTGCCCGGCTGGTATTGGGGCATCTTGCGCGGCGGTGAGTCGGAGATGACCTGGCCGCTGCGCTTCGAGCGGCAGCTGACCGTGATCCATGGCGGAGTCGAGGCCGAATTTCTCCGCGGTCAATTCAGCGAAAAAAGCCTGCGCCGGCCCGCCGGCCCGCACGCCCTCGCCCAGCGACTGATCGCCCAGGGCCGCGATGGCGAGCGTACCGCCGAGGACTTCGCCAACCGGTTGAAGAAAAACTGGCGGCAACGGCAAGCCCTGATCAAACAGGGAGACAACGCCCTGCGCCTCTACGACGCGGACCTGCCGGACTTCAACCTCGCCGTCGACTACTACCGCAGTGAAGACGGTGAGGCCTGGCTGGACATCCAGGAATACCAGGCCCCACGAGAGATAGATCCGCAGAAGGCACGTGCCCGCCTGGCAGCAGCCACCGCTGCAGCGGTCGATGCACTTGACATCGACGAGGATTGCGTCGTGGTTCGTCAGCGTGCACGCCAATCGGGAGGCCGACAGTATGGCCGCTTCGGCAGCGAGGGTATCGAACGTGTCATCCGCGAGCGCGACACGCGATTGTTGATCAACCTGACCGACTATCTCGACGTCGGCCTGTTCATTGATCATCGACTGGTTCGTGACCGCTTGGTCGAGCTGGCCCGTGGCAAGCACATGCTGAACCTGTTCTGTTACACCGCCAGTGCCTCGGTCCGCGCGGCGGTCGGTGGCGCGCGCTCCACCACCTCGGTCGACCTGTCGAACACCTACCTCGACTGGGCCGAGCGCAACTTCGCACTCAATAGTCTCAGTGTCGGCGGTGACCATCAGCTGGTCCGGGCGGACGTGCTGCGCTGGCTGGAGCGCGCCTCGGACACCAGCCAGCGCTACGACGTGATCTTCCTCGACCCGCCATCGTTCTCGCACTCCAAGTCAATGGATGACACGCTCGACATCCAGCGCGATCACGTTGGCCTGATCAAGGCCTGCATGAGCCTGCTGTCCCCCAAGGGCGTTCTGGTCTTTTCAAACAATCTCAAAGGGTTTACATTGCACCCTGACGTCAAAAACCGGTTCCAACTCGATGATCTGTCAAGAAAAACACTACCAAAAGACTTTTCCCGCACGCCGGAGCGACGTTTTGTCTGCGAAATCCGTCGTCACTGACTGGCTGCCAAACCGCATCAAAACGCGTCTGTGGCCCGTCGGGAGAGCTGCAATAGCCACCGCGGCACTGACTTTGGCAAGCGGTTGTGCGACCCAGCTGTCCGGCCCTTCCGCCTCGCTCCCCGGCGACGAGACACTGGCTGCCGACGCACCCAGCTCTCTCGCCGAACTGCTGCCACAACGCCCGCTCAATACCATCGACACCCACTCAGGCATGCACAGCCGCTCAAGCGAAGCCGTGCTGCAGGCCGTGGCCCAACTGGGCACGCCTTATCGATGGGGGGGCGAGTCAGCCCAGCAGGGCTTCGATTGCAGTGGCCTGACCCAGCACGTCTACCGAAAGGCTGATCTGCATTTGCCGCGCAGTTCCTCCCAGCAATATCAAGCCACGGATCGCATCGAGCGCGACGAACTCCGCCCCGGCGATCTGGTGTTCTTCCGTCTCAAGGGCAGCCGCATCGATCACGTTGGCATCTATGCCGGCGACGACCGTTTCATTCACGCCCCATCGAAAGGCAAGACCGTTTCATTCGCCAGTCTGGAAAACAGATACTGGGCGCGGCGTTATGCTGGTGCCGGGCGTGCAGCAGAGGCCAACAAGCTGCAGTTGGCCAGCAATCGATCTGAAGAAAACTGAGTCGAGCGACTGTCAAAGAATTAGGGAACAAGAGGCGCAGAAAGCCGCGCGCGACTACTCCTCGACCGTTCCCTCTCCGCGTCGACCGTCCACCCACTCCACCGGCACGTCTCCATCGACAAACCGTAGCCTCAATGGCAAACGCCCAGCCGCTCGGCCGCGTGTCTCGATATCGGTCGCCCGCTTGATCAGCTCACCGGGCGGCTCGCGCGTCTCAACCAGGGCATAACCTCGACGTTGGACCTGTGCTGGGCCAAGTGCCTCCAACTGACGCCCCAGCCCGGCCAACCGATAACGCTCTTCCCGTAGACGGTGCTGCATTATCTCCCGGTCTATCCGCAGCCGGTCGAGTCCGGCAGACCAGCCAGATACCAGGCGCTCACGGATGACCAGCAGCCGGCGAGATATGTTGGCAACTCGTTGCTGTTCATCGGCCAGGGTCTGACGCATCGCCTGGTCCAGCGCTCGTCGTGGGGCCTCGAGCCGGGCGCGTCGCTCTTGCAGCCGTCGACGCGGGTGGCGGCGCTCAAGGCCGGCCTTCAGGAGCTGCAATTGTTGTCTTCCGCCGGCAAGTCGTCGTTCCATTGCCCGCGCCAGGGGTGCCTCGAGACCTGCGAGCCGAAAACGTGCCATCCGCAGCCGCTCGCCCGGCCCGGCTCGTTCCAACCGGCGCGCCAGCCAGTCGCCCCGCTGGGCTTCATTTTGCAGGCGTGCCCGCCCGAGCTCGCGAATGCGTTCCGCCTGATCGGCCAATCGACGCCGCATATCGAATAACGTTACTGGCGTCGCAAGCTCGGCTGCCCCGGTCGGAGTCGCGGCGCGCTGATCCGCCACCAGATCGCAGAGAGTAGTGTCCGTCTCATGGCCGACCCCGCTGATCACTGGTACCGGGCAGGCATACAGGGCACGTACCAGGGCCTCGTCATTGAACGACCACAGGTCCGACAGGGAGCCGCCGCCCCGGACGATCAGTGCCACATCGAAATCATCATCGCCCAGCTGCATGACCGCCTGACGCAGTTCGCCAGCCGACTCGGCCCCCTGCACCCGGACGGGAAACAAGGTCACCCGAGCCAATGGGAAGCGTCTTGCCAGCGTGACCCGCACGTCATGGATTGCCGCACCAGCATCCGAAGAAATCACCGCAATGTGGCGCGGCAAGACCGGCGTGGACCGCTTGTGCTCGCTGGCGAACAGCCCCTCGGCGAGCAGCCGCTGCTTGAGGCGCTCGAACTCGGCAGCAAGCCTACCCTCACCGGCCGGTGCGACCGTCTGGACGATCAGCTGGTAAGACCCGCGGGCAGCGTAGATGTCCAACCGACCGGAAACCACCACCTCCTCGCCCTCGCGCAGTGGATAGGGATTACGCATCGCATTGCCACGGAAAAACGCACAGCGCAGCTGGGATTGCTCGTCCTTCAGGGCGAAGTAATGGTGGCCGGAGGCGGCCCGCTTGTGCTCGCTGATCTCACCGATCACCTCCACGGTCCCGAACACCTGGCCGAGAATGTCGCCTGCCAGCTTGTTGATCTGCGTGACCGATAAGGCGGTCTGTCCGGTTGATGGTGACATCAGCTTCCTTGACGGCTGGGCCGCAACTTGAATTCAAATGGATTCAGAGCGCCGACCGCAACACCGATGCTGCGGCAGCAGATACGAAAAAGGCCGCGAACGATGTCCGCGGCCGGGGGGGCTGTTGTTTCCAGATGCTCAGCCTGCCAAGGCGGACATGAGCGGAACCCAGACTTGAATCAGCGCTTTTCCGGCTTTTGGTAGTCGGCAGGCGTGTACGGCCCGGCAGGCTGCTGACTCTCATACTGCTCGACTGCCAGTTTCTGCAGGCCTTCGATGCGCTTGGCTTC
>DATHXP010000282.1:0-1857 GCA_035459605.1 Halomonas sp.
CATTTGGCCCACCCCGAGAAGCTGGCCGATGGCCGGCGTGCCGCCGAGCGCATTGCTCAGGCGGTGGTCGACGGCGAGCATATCGGCATCCTGACCGACTACGATGTCGATGGCATCACCTCTCATGTGGTGATCCGCCGCACCCTCAACGAGCTGTTCGGCGTGCCCGAAAGCCGCCTGCACAGCCTGATCGGCCACCGCATCCATGACGGCTACGGCATCAGCCTGCCGCTGGTGGAGCGCACCCTCGAGCTTGCGCCGCCGCCCGGCCTGGTGATCACCGCCGATTGCGGCAGCTCTGATGAGCCGCGCATCGCAAGGCTCAAGGAAGCCGGCATCGACGTGGTGGTGACGGACCACCACGCCCTGCCGCTGGAAGGCCCGCCGGCCTCGGCCTACGCCACGGTCAACCCGACCCGCGACGACTGCGGCTATCCCGACCCGACCATCGCCGGCTGCATGGTGGCCTGGCTTGTGATGTCGCTTGCCCGAACGGTGCTGATCGAGTGGGGCGCGATCGCCCAGGACACCCCCAAGCTCTCGCCGTGGCTCAGCTATGTGGCGCTGGGCACCGTGGCCGACTGCGTGTCGCTGGGCGGCAGCGCCGCCAACCGCGCGGTGGTCAGCCAGGGACTCAAGCTGATCAACCGCATGGGCGCCGCCTGCTGGCGGGCCATGGCCGAGCGCCTGGGCGCCGACAGCGTGCCGTTCAGCGCCGAGACCCTGGCCTTTCAGATGGGCCCGCGCATCAACGCCCGCTCGCGCCTCGACGACCCCTACGCGGCGCTGCACTACATGCTGGCCGGCGACGACGCCACGGCGGCGCGCCATCTGACCACGCTGGATGAGGACAACCAGTCGCGCAAGGCCATCGAGGCCGACATGGCCGAACAGGCCAGGGCGCTGGCCCAGCCGCAGCTGGCCGATGACGTGGCGATGCTGGTGGTGGTGCTGGAAGACGGCCATCCCGGCGTGCAGGGCATCGTCGCCTCGCGGCTGGTGCAGGCCTACGGCCGCCCCGCGCTGGTGCTGACGCCGGCCGCGGCACCGGGCATGCTGACCGGCTCTGGGCGCTCCATCGAGGCGCTGCACCTGCGCGACGCCCTGCAGCGCGCGCACGAGCTGGCGCCACACAGCCTGCCGCGCTTCGGCGGACACCGCGGCGCCGCCGGGGTGGGCGTGCCCCGCGAGCAGCTGGACGCCTTTCGCACCGCCCTGCTGCAGGCGGTGGGCGAGCAGCTCGGCGGCATGGCGCTCTACCCGCGCATTCTCACCGACGGCGAGCTTGACGAGGTCCAGCTGGCGCTGGCAACCCTGGACGAGCTGGAAGCCCTTGGCCCCTACGGGCGCGAGTTCGACGCGCCGCTGTTCCAGGGCGAGTTCCTGGTGGAGTCCCTGCGCCCGGTGGGCGCCGACGGCAGCCACCTGATGATGACGCTGTCCAGCGGCAGCGCCGCTATTCGCAGCATCTGGTTTCGCGCCCTGACGCCCGGCGAGCTGCCGGCATTTGGCGTGGGCGACAAGCTGCGCTGCGGCTACCGGCTGAACCGCAACCGCTGGCGCGGGCGAGAGTCGCTGCAGCTGATGATCGAGCATGCCGAGCCGCTGAGCTAGCGGCCGGAGGCCGGGACGGCTCAGGACAGGGGCTCTTCCGTCACTGCTTTCTCTTCTTCCGTCTCTGCTTTCGCTGCCGACTCCTGGCACTGCGGCGCCTGACCCACCTGGCGCTGGGCGTCCGCCAGGCCCTGCTCGGCCGCCCTGCGGATCCAGCGGCGCGACTCGGCGTGACTGCATTCGACCCCGCGGCCTTCGCCATACAGCAGCCCCAGCCGGTACTGAGCCACGGGGTTGCCCTGG
>DATHXP010000283.1:0-2122 GCA_035459605.1 Halomonas sp.
CAGGGCGAATTCCTCGACGTATATCCGCCAGTTGGAGCGCAGCTCGAGCCGACCGCCCAGCGCCAGTATGGCCGGAAACACCGGATGCCCCTGCCAGCGCATCTTGAGATGGCGCGGCTTGGGATAGGGGTTGGGATAGAGCAGATAGTGGCGCTGCGGACGCCACTCCCCGGCCAGCGCCAGGCGCCAGAAATCCACCAGGTCGGCGCGTACCAGCAGGGCATTGGCCGGCAGCTCGCCATGCTCCCGGGACAGCCGGTCGGCGCTGCGATCGACGCCGATCACGCTGCTGTCGGGAAAGCGCCGGGCCAGACGCCGCGTGGAGAGCCCCACGCCACAGCCGGCATCGATGATCAGCGGCGCGCCAGCGTGCCGGCGGCGCCAGGCATCGGCGCGCTGGAAGGCGCTGCGGGTGTGGTCGGCCACCGGCTTGCGCAGCGGATAGCACAGCGCACGCTCGACGCGGCGCGCCAGATCTTCGTGCGGACCCGACTGGGAGCTGACAACGCGGCGCGAGGGTTCGAACATGGCACAGGCTACGGTTAATGAAAGAAAGGTCATATCGGAGTGACCGCATTCTAGCACTGGCCAGGCGTCCGTGGCGCAGGCCAATGACGCCGCACCGTGCCGGGTGCTATTATCCCACTCCTGCTTTCTGATAAATCAGCCCTATTCCCAACCGCATGAAATCGCACAGTGAGGACCCCGGCTTGTCACACTTACCGGTGATCGTGGGCATGGGCGGCGTGAACCCCGCCGGCCGCACTTCTGGACATCAGGCGTTTCGTCGCACCGTGCTCGACGCTCTGCCCAACGACGACCAGGCTCGCACGCTGCTGGGCCTGGCGGCCATGATGCGCCTGGCCACCGTCGACGATGACGGCCAGTGGCGCGACGTCGACGGCCGCCCTCTCGATGCCGCCTCCCTGGCCGAACGGACCTGCCAGCAGGTCCTTGATCACACGCTGATTCGTCGCATCGAAGATCCGCGCTTCAACGCCAGCGGCCTGCCCGCCAATCGACGCGCCAGCCTGGCGCTGGCAGCTGATCTGACCTTTCGCGTGGCGCGCCGCCAGCTGCCCGAGACCCTGCCCGCCGGCTGGCAGGTCCAGGAGCTTGACCGCAAGATGCTGGAGGTCACGGTGCCCGCCGGCGAAATGAGCGTGATGCTGCCGGACGCCCGACAGGCCAGGGTGCGCACCGCCGGCCAGCTGCCCAGCGGCTTTTCCCCGGAGACCCTTTACCACAGCGTGCACCACCCGCGCGGGCTGGCGATGTCGGTGTTTGCCGCTAGCGACTGCCTCAGCGACAGCGGGCTGGACTGGGAGTCACTGCTCGACCGCCTCGACCCCGACCAGGTCGCGGTCTATGCCGGCAACTCCATCGGCCAGATGGACGACGCCGGCTGGGGCGGCCTGCTCAAGAGCTTTGCCGACGGCAAGCGCGCCACCTCCAAGCAGATGCCGCTGGGCTATGGCCAGATGCCGGCGGACTTCCTCAACGCCTACGTGCTGGGCAGCGTGGGCGCCACCGGCGCGGCCCTGGGCGCCTGCGCCAGCTTCCTGTACAACCTGCGCCTGGGCGTCGAGGACATCCGCGCCGGACGCCGTCGGGTAGTGATGGTCGGCACCGCCGATGCGCCGATCACTCCGGAGATCATCGAAGGTTTCCGCGCCATGGGGGCGCTGGCCGATGACGACAGTCTCAAGGCGCTGGATGCCCTGGAGTGCCTGACCGATGCGGACTATCAGCGTGCCAGCCGGCCCTTTGCGCGCAACTGCGGCTTCACCATGGGTGAGGCCAGCCAGTTCGTGATGCTGATGGACGACGCCCTGGCGCTGGAGGTCGGCGCCGAGGTGCTCGGCAGCGTGCCGGAGGTATTTGTCAACGCCGACGGCTGGAAGCGCTCGATCTCGGCGCCGGGCATCGGCAACTACCTCACCCTGAACAAGGCCGCCGCGCTGGTCCGCGACCTGCTGGGCCAGCGCGCCCTGCGCGAGCGCACCTTTCTGCACGCCCACGGCACCAGCACGCCCAAGAACCGCGTGACCGAATCTCACGTGTTCGACCGGGTAGCGCGCGCCCACGGCATCGAGCGGTGGCCGGTGGTGGCCATCAAGGC
>DATHXP010000284.1:0-5964 GCA_035459605.1 Halomonas sp.
GCCCGGGAGCTTTTCTCCGGATGGAACTGCACGGCGAAGGTGGCGTCGCGGCCGGTGGCGACATGCGCCTTGATGTGGCCATAGTCGACGGTGCCAAGGACGGTAGCGTCCTCGGCGGCCTCGACATAGTAGCTGTGCAGGAAATAGAAGTGCTCGTCCTGCTGAATGCCGCGCCACAGCGCATGATCATGGTGCAGCTGCAGCTGATTCCAGCCCATGTGCGGAATCTTGAGACGCCGGCCCTGGGGGTCGCGCATATCGGCGGGAAAGCGGCGCACCTGGCCCCTCATGAAGCCCAGGCACTCGGTGCCGCCGTTTTCCTCGCTGCGCTCGAACAGTATCTGCTGGCCGAGGCAGATGCCCAGCAGGGGCTTGGACTGCTGCGCCAGCAGCTCGTCGACCAGGCCGCGCAGTTCGGTGCGTTCAAGCTCGCTCATGCAGTCGCGAATGGCGCCCTGGCCCGGCAGCACCAGACGCGTTGCTCCCAGGATGCGGCGGGCATCGCGAGTGACGATCACGCGCTCCTGGGTGACGTGCTCCAGCGCCTTGGCGACGGAGTGCAGGTTGCCCATACCGTAGTCGATGACGGCAATGGTCATGTTGCTTTCCTCGTGTCGGTCGGCAGGCTCACAGGGTGCCCTTGGTGGAAGGCATCTGGCCGGCCATGCGCGTGTCCTCGGCTGCCGCCATGCGCAGCGCGCGACCGAACGCCTTGAAAATGGTTTCAGCCTGATGGTGGGCGTTGAAGCCCTTCAGATTGTCGATATGCAGGGTGACTCGGGCATGATTGACGAAACCCTGGAAGAACTCCCAGAACAGCTGGGTGTCCAGAGTTCCGAGAGTGGCGCGCGTGAACTCGACGTCCATGAAGAGCCCAGGGCGGCCGGAAAAGTCGATCACCACCCGGGTCAGGGCTTCATCCAGCGGCACATAGGCATGACCGTAGCGATAGATGCCGCGCCTGTCGCCAATCGCCTCGGCGAAGGCCTGGCCCAGGGTGATGCCGATGTCCTCGACGGTGTGGTGGTCATCGATATGCACGTCGCCATCGGCCTTGATATCAAGATCAATCAGACCGTGGCGAGCCACCTGGTCAAGCATATGGTCAAGAAAGGGCACGCCAGTTTCGCAGTCGAGGCGGCCTTGCCCATCGAGATTCACGGTCGCGGTGATACGAGTTTCCTGAGTGTCACGGCTGACCGTGGCAATACGCTCGGACATGTCGGGTCTCCAGCGCTGGGCGCGTATTAGGGTGGAGCGGCACCCGGGCATCTGACGCGCTCAGATGCCGGGCTGGCGACGCTCGCCTGCCGCAACAGGAGAGCCATTATAGTGAAACGTCGCCCCCATCCGCTACAATGCCAGCAATTTGGCGCTGGCCAGCCGCGCCAGCCTTCAGGAGATGCAGCATGCCGGTAACGCTTCAGCGCGTCGATCAGAGCGTCTGGGAGTCGGACTCTCAGCTCCGGGTCGACCTCAGGCGCATCTATGCCGATGCGCCCGCCGAGCGCCTGCCGGCGCCTCTCGACGACTTCATTCGAGACCACCTGAGTGCCGGACACTTCTTTTGCTGCGCGCGCTTCAACGACCGCCTGCTGGGCGCCGTTGCCGTGGTGACGGACGCCCAGGCCTGGTGGCTTTCGCACTTCTGCGTGCGCAAGACCACGCGACGGCGCGGCGTCGGCTCACGGCTGCTGGCGCTGACCAGCGCCAGCGCGCATCGGGAGGGCTGTCGACTGCGCGTGGCCAGCCATCAGCTGCCCATGGCCGACCAGCTGCTGCTCAGCCGCCTCGGCTATCGCCTGGCCCAGGACGGTGATTATTTTGAACTCGACGTTTCGCCCAAAGGAGACGGGGCACAATGAAGCGAATTTTGCGAACTCTGCTGGCCGCCGCCGGTATTCTCGGCCTGGTCACGGTGGGTGCGGTCGTCTTTGTGACGACCTTCGTCGACCCGGAGGATCTCAAGCCGCGCCTGGTCGAGGTGGTGCGTGAACAAAGCGGGCTGCAGCTGGAGCTGGATGGGCCGCTGAGCTGGTCGTTCTATCCTCGGCTGGGAGTCAGCGTCGACGTCGCCCGGGTGCGTCTGCCGGCGCAGGGACATGACGAGCCGCCCTTTGCCGCCTTTGAGCACGGTGAGGTCAGCCTGTCTTTTGCACCGCTGCTGAGACGCGAAATCGCCATCGACGGTTTGACCATCGTCGGGCTCAACCTCAATCTCGAGCGCGATGAGCAGGGTCGCGGTAACTGGGAGAGCCTGCTCGATCATCTGGGTGAGCAGCGCCGGCTTGCCGAATCGGCCATCGCCCCGGCCAGCGCCGGCTTCAGCCCAGGTGGGGGGGATCTCGACGTTAACGTCAACATTGCCAGCGTAGCGCTGCATAAAAGCCGCGTGCACTATGCCGATGCCCGCTCCGGGCACGCCATCGAACTGGACAATCTGGAACTTGCCGGCACCAACGTCAGTCCGGGATCCGCCTTCCCGCTCAAGGGCAGCGCAGAGCTCGACTACTTTGACGCGCTCGACGCCGAGTCGGCGAGCTTCACCAGCCAGCTGACCCTGCAGTCCAGCGTCGACCTGGGCCTGACCGAAAAGCGCCACGTGCTCAACGGGCTGTCGCTCAAGGCCAGCTCGCGCTTCGGCCAAGGCCAGGAGCTCCAGGAAACCCATCTCACCGCCGACCAGCTGGAGCTGGACCTGGCCGCCGATCGGCTCAGCGCGACCGGCAGCAAGCTGCAGGCGGGTCTGCTGTACCCGCAGCTGGGCAAGAAGCGCCTCGCCTTTGAGCTGCTGTTTGCGCTGGATGCCAATCTCAAGGCTGCTTCCGCCAGGGTGCAGGAACTGGCGCTCAAGGGCCCGGACGGGCTCGACGTCAGCGGAAACCTGCTGCTGGAAGCGCTGGACAGCGCCCCCCGCTACAGCGGCCAGCTGCAGCTGGCGCCGCTGTCGCTGCGGAAGTGGCTGCTGCGGCTCAACGCGATGCCCAACATGGCCAAGACGACGGCCCTGGCCAAGGTGGGGCTGACCAGTCCGATCAGTGGCGATCTCGACGGGTTGACCCTGGACGGTCTCAACATGACGCTCGACGACAGCATCTTCAGCGGACGGCTGAGCGGCGACTTTGATGGCCGGCGGCTGGATATGGACCTGCAGGGCGACAGCATCAGCCTGGATGACTACCTGCCATCCAGCGACGGGGCGCCCGGGATGGTTCGTCTGCCCGGCGTTTCGCGCGCCTGGGCGCAGCAGCAGGAAACTACCGACCTGCTGCCCGCCGAGTGGCTGGCAGACGCTGCGCTGGATCTGCGTCTGCGCCTTGGCGAGCTTGCGCTGATGGACCAGAACTTCCAGAATGTCAGCCTGGCGGTGGAGGGGCGCGACGGCGTACACCGGCTGAGCGAGTTCGGCGCAGACTTTCATTCTGGCGAGCTGCAGGCCAGCGGCGAGCTGGATGCCCGTGAAGACCCGCTGCAATGGGCCTTGTCGCTCACCGGGCAGGAGCTGCGCCTCGGCTCGCTGCTGATCTCTCTGGGTCACGAGCCGCCGCCGGTGGAGGGGCGCCTTTCCGGTGAGGGCCAGTTAACCAGCCGGGGCAACAGCGTGCCGGTGATCAAGCGCGGGCTGAATGGCCAGCTCAAGCTTGGCATTGATGAGGGTCGGCTGACGGGCACCAATATTTCGCGCGAACTGTGCACCGTTGCCGCTGCCCTCGAGGGTGACACACCCAGCCGCGAATGGCGTGAAGGCACTTCCTTCGAGCAGGCTTCCGCCACGATACGCCTTACCGACGGCGTGGCCAGCAGCGACGATCTGGTGTTGAACATTCCCGGCATCGATTTTGACGGCAAGGGAGAGCTGGACCTGGGCAGCGAGGCATTCGACCTGCGCATCGCGGCACGCTTCAGCGAGGATGTCGACCCTGCCTGTGCGGTCAATTCTAGGCTCGTTGGCGTGGACCTGCCGCTGCGCTGCCAGGGGCAGCTCGGCGGCGACAGCAGCGAGTGGTGCAGTATTGATCGTGACGCTCTGCAGGCGACCCTGGACGAGGCATTGCAGCGCGAAGCGCAGCGGCGTTTCGGCGATGAGGCCGAACGCCGGCTGGATGAGGCCGCCGAAAAGATCGATCAGCGCCTCGGCGAGGGAGCCGGGAGCGAGCTGCGCAAGGCCATCAAGGGGCTGTTGGAGTGAAACAGGCCAGCTGCTGGCCGAGAGTTCGATGAAAGACCTTCCATCACTGCTGCTGCCACCGACGCGCTTTCAGCAGCGCCTGCTCGAGTGGTTTGATCGCTACGGGCGCCACGACCTGCCCTGGCAGCATCGGCGCACGCCCTATCGCGTCTGGGTCTCGGAAATCATGCTCCAGCAGACCCAGGTCGCCACGGTAATCCCTTACTTCGAGCGCTTCATGGCGCGCTTTCCCGATGTCGCTGCCCTGGCCAAAGCAGCCCGGGACGAGGTGCTTCATCTGTGGACGGGGCTTGGCTACTACGCCCGGGGGCGCAACCTGCACAGGGCCGCCCAGGTGATCAGAGACGAGCATGCCGGCGAGTTCCCGGTGCACAGCATCGACGCCCTGATCGCCCTGCCCGGCATCGGCCGCTCGACGGCCGGAGCGATCATTGCCCAGAGTACCGGGCGCCGCGGCGTAATTCTGGACGGCAACGTCAAGCGCGTGCTGACGCGACTGCATGCGGTGGAAGGCTGGCCCGGACGCAGCGCCGTGGAGCGGCGGCTGTGGGCGCTGGCCGATGGCTATACGCCCGAGCGGCGCGTGGCGGACTACACCCAGGCGATGATGGACCTTGGCGCCACTCTGTGCCGGCGCGGCACGCCGGACTGCCCGCGCTGCCCCTTCGCCGACGTGTGCCTGGCACATCAGCGCGGCGAGCAGCGCCGCTTTCCCGAAAGCAAACCCAGGAAGGCCCTGCCCAGGCGGCACACCCTCATGCTGATGCTGCAGGACAGGGCAGGGCGCGTGCTGCTCGAGCAGCGCCCCTCCAGCGGCCTGTGGGGCGGGCTGTGGAGCCTGCCGCAGTTCGACAGCGACGCCGAGCTGCGCGCCTGGCTGGACAGCCACGCTCCAGGGGCCGTGGTGGAGCCCGCCTGGCCCGCCTTCATCCATGTGTTCAGCCACTTCCGGCTCGAGATCACCCCGCGCCCCGTCCGGGCGGAGAGCACAGGCGGCGTGAGCGAGAAAGGGCGCTGGATAGACCCCGCCGCACTCGACGACATCGGCCTCGCCGCGCCGGTCAAGGGCTTGCTGGAATCGCTTGCACCCTTCACCCTGAGGGCTCAGGCCGCCACCGATGAATCACAGGAGACCTCATCATGAGCCAGACCGTGCTTTGCCGTAAGTATCAGCAGCAGCTGGAAGCCCTGCCGTTCCCTCCGCTGCCGGGAGCCAAGGGCCAGGAGATCCAAACCACCGTTTCCAAGCGCGCCTGGGAGGAGTGGCAGGCTCTGCAGACCCGGCTGATCAACGAGAAGCACCTCAACATGCTGGATCCCGAGACGCGCGGCTATCTGATGGAGCAAATGGAGCGCTTTTTTGACAACCAGGAAACCGATCAGGCCGAGGGCTATGTGCCGCCCAGCGAAAGCTGATCGGCCAGGGCTCGATGTCGCCATCGTTCTGATACGAAAGGGTTGACGAAAAATATTGGCTGGGGTTTAATACGCACCGTTGGCAGCGGCCAGATAGCTCAGTCGGTAGAGCAGGGGATTGAAAATCCCCGTGTCGGGGGTTCGATTCCCTCTCTGGCCACCAAGACTGCTGGGGTATAGCCAAGCGGTAAGGCACCGGTTTTTGGTATCGGCATTCCCAGGTTCGAATCCTGGTACCCCAGCCACGCCAACCTTAGTTTCCGTTCTGCATTTCGCCACGCAGGTCGGTCCCGCGCCGGCATAGCTCAGCTGGTAGAGCAACTGACTTGTAATCAGTAGGTCCCGGGTTCGACTCCTGG
>DATHXP010000285.1:0-11188 GCA_035459605.1 Halomonas sp.
ACGGCAATTTCACCGTTGCCTTGGCCGGCAACTTCCGGCGCGTGCTGGCCACCGAGATCTCGCGCACCTCGGTGGCCAGCGCCCGGAAAAACCTGAAGGTCAACGGCGTGGAGAACGCCGCGATAGGGCGCATCTCCGCCGCCGAGTTTTCCCTGGCGCTCAAGGGTGAGAAGGAGGGGCGCCGGGTGGCCGAGATGCAGCTTGACGGCTACGATTTCTCCACGGTGCTGGTGGATCCGCCCCGGGCGGGCCTGGATGAGGCGAGCTGTCATCTGATCGGCGGCTATGAGCGGATTGTCTATATCTCGTGCAGCCCCGAAAGCCTGGCAGCGAATCTGGATGGGCTGACGCGCACCCATGATATCGAACGCTTTGCGCTGTTCGATCAGTTTCCCTGGACAGACCACTGCGAGTGCGGCGTGCTGCTGGTTCGCCGAGAGCAGGGTGTTTAGCCTTTTTGCCTGGATGTCAGAACGTTATGGTTCATGTTGATATCAGCATGATGCTGGGGTTGGTGCAAGGATTGGCGTAAGCTCATGCAAGGTGGGCATACCCAGCCCAACGCTAACAAAAGAGGCCCGGTCACACCGGCGGCCACTGCCAGTCGAGGTGAAGGATGTTATATGTCGCAAATGGAGAGGCCCGCAAGGATCTTCTCAAGCAGCTGAACGAGCGGCTGGAAAGCCGTCTGGACAGCGCGAAGGCAGCCGAGATAGGCGCCTTTGCAGGAGGCTTTTATGGCTCGCTACCCGCCGAGGACCTGATCGAAAGGGAGCTGGAGGAGCTTTACGGCGCCACGCTGTCGCTGTGGCACTTTCTGCAGCAGTTTGATGCGCGCAGTGCCAAGGTCAGGGTAATCAATCCCGACTACGAAAACCATGGCTGGCAGTCGTCGCACACCTATATTGCCGTGTTGAACAAGGACATGCCGTTTCTGGTCGACTCGGTGCGTGTCGAGCTCAAGCGCCGCGGCATGACCGTGCATGCGATCCACAATACGGTATTCAGCGTCGAGCGCGATGCCAAGCACCAGCTGGTGCGCGTTCTGGCGCCCGGCGAGAGCAGCGCCCGGAGCACTCGCGAGTCGCTGATCGCCATCGAGGTCGATCGTCGCTCCGACGTGAGCGAGCTTGAGGACATCGAGCACAGCCTGCAGGACGTGCTGCACGATGTGCGCACCGCCGTGAGCGATTTTGAACCCATGGTCGGCAAGGTGCACGAGGCCATTGGCGAACTCAGCTCTTATTGCCCGGACCAAGTGGACACCAGAGACCATCAGGAAGCCATCGCCTTTCTCGAATGGCTGCTGGACGACAACTTTACCTTCCTGGGCTATGACGAATACGCGGTCGTGCCAGATAATGACGGCCAGCGTCTCGACAAGGTTGAAGGCAGTGAGCTGGGTGTCTTCCGCCTGGATCAGCCGCGCTACCGCGAGCGGATACGCACCGATCAGGGGATCGAGGGCGACCATTTCGTGCTGGTGCCGACGCTGCTCTCCTTTGCCAAGAGCGCGCACCGCGCGCGGGTTCATCGCCCGGCCTACCCGGACTACATTTCCCTCGACCGCTACGATGAGTCTGGCCAGGTCATCGGCGAGCGCCGCTTTATCGGCCTGTTCACGGCAACCGTGTACAACGACTCGCCGCGCCACGTGCCCATTCTGCGCCGCAAGCTCGATACGGTGATGGAGGACGCCGGCTTCAGCCCCACCAGCCACAATGGCAAGCAGCTGCTGCAGATTCTGGAAGTGTACCCGCGCGACGATCTGTTCCAGATCGACGAGCAGGAGCTCTGCGAGATGGCGCTGGGCATCCTGGAAATTCGCGAGCGCCGTCGCGTACGGCTGTTTATCCGCGAGGATCGCTTCGGCAAGTACTACTCCTGCTTGGTGTTCGTGCCCCGGGATGTGTTTTCTACCGAGCTGCGTCTGCGCCTGCAAAACCTGCTGTGCGAAGAGCTCGATGCCACTTTCGGTGACTTCAACACCCGTCTCTCGGAGTCGGTGCTGGCGCGCATCCAGTTCATTCTGCGCTTCAACGGCGATGCGCCGGTGGACTATGACATCAAGCGTCTGGAAAAACAGCTGGCCGACCTGGCGCGCAGCTGGCGCGACGACCTCCACGGCGCGGCCATCGAAGGCTTCGGCGAAGAGCGGGCCAACCAGCTGATGACGCAGTTTCGCGATGCTTTCCCGGCCAGCTATCGGGAGGACTTTGCCGCGCGCACGGCGGTTTATGACCTGCAGCATATCAGCGAGCTGTCGGACCAGACGCCGCTGGCGCTGGCGCTGTATCGCCTGGTCGAGGAGGAGGGCGGCGATGTCAACCTGAAGCTGTTCCATCGTGACCATCGAATTCCGCTGTCTGACGTGCTGCCGACCATGGAAAATTTTGGCCTGCGCGTGCTGGGCGAGCGCCCCTATGAGGTAGCGGCGACGGAGAGGACCTATTGGATCCATGACTTCGACCTGGAGCATCTTGGCAGTGTCGAGGTCAACCTGGATGAGTTGCGCGAGCTGTTCATCGAGGCCTTTCAGCGCATCTGGGGCGGTGATGCCGACAACGACGCCTTTAATCGTCTGATCATCGGCGCCAGCCTGGACTGGCGCAAAGTGGCCATGCTGCGCACCTACGCGCGCTATCTCAAGCAGATACGCCTGGCTGTTTCCCAGAGCTATATCGCCGCCACCCTGAGCAGCTATCCGCACATCACTCGTGAGCTGGTGGCGCTCTTCGAGATGCGCTTCAACCCCGACGCACGTCCCGCCGATGGCGCGATGGAGGAGTGCGAGGCGCGTATTCTGGCGCTGCTCGACGAGGTGCCAAGCCTCAACGACGACCAGCTGCTGCGTCGCTATCTTGAGCTGATCAAGGCCACGCTGCGTACCAACTACTACCAGCGCGACGCCCGGGGCGAGGCCAAGAACTACATCGCGTTAAAGCTGGAGCCCTCGAAGGTCACCGGCATGCCCAGGCCGGTGCCGGCCTACGAGATCTTTGTCTGCTCGCCCCGGGTCGAAGGGGTTCATCTGCGCGGCGGCAAGGTGGCTCGCGGCGGGCTGCGCTGGTCAGATCGCCATGAAGACTTCCGCACCGAAGTGCTGGGCCTGGTCAAGGCGCAGCAGGTCAAGAACGCGGTGATCGTGCCGGAGGGCGCCAAGGGGGGCTTCGTCTGCAAACGCATGCCGGAAGGTGCCGATCGCGATACGACCCAGAAAGAAGGGATTGCCTGCTACCAGATCTTTATCCGCGCGCTGCTGGACGTGACCGACAACCTGGTGGGCGATAAGGTGGTACCGCCCCGCGAGGTGGTGCGCCACGACGAAGACGACACCTACATGGTAGTGGCCGCTGACAAGGGCACCGCGACCTTCTCCAATATTGCCAATGCCATTTCCGAAGAGTATGGACACTGGCTGGGCGACGCCTTTGCCTCGGGCGGCGAGCACGGCTACGATCACAAGGGCATGGGGATTACCGCTCGCGGCGCCTGGGAGTCGGTGAAGCGCCATTTCCGGGGGCTGGGGGTCAATACCCAGCGCGACGAGTTCACCGTAGTGGGTATCGGCGACATGGCCGGCGACGTTTTCGGCAACGGCATGCTGCGCTCCGAGCATATTCGCCTGGTGGGCGCCTTCAATCATCTGCATATCTTCGTCGACCCAACGCCGGATGCGGCGGCAACCTTCGCCGAGCGCCAGCGGCTGTTCGAGACGCCGCGCTCGACCTGGCAGGACTTCAATGCCGAGCTGATCTCCAAGGGCGGCGGCGTGTTCTCGCGCAGCGCCAAGTCGATCGCGATCACGCCGCAGATGAAACAGGTTTTCGGCATTGCGGCGAGCCAGCTGGCGCCGAGCGAGCTGATCCGCGCCATGCTCAAGTCTTCCGTGGACCTGATCTGGAACGGCGGGATCGGCACCTACATCAAGGGCAGCGATGAAAGCGATGCCGAGGTAGGCGACAAGGCCAACGACGCGCTGCGCATCAACGGCTGCGATGTTCGTGCCCGGGTCATCGGCGAGGGCGGCAACCTCGGCATGACCCAGCTAGGGCGCATGGAGGCGGCGGCCAAGGGCGTGCGGGTCAATACCGACTTTATCGATAACGCCGGCGGGGTGAACTGCTCCGACCACGAAGTCAATATCAAGATCCTCATCGACGCTATCGTGGCGCGCGGCGACTTGACCGAAAAGCAGCGCAACCAGCTGCTGGAAGAGATGACCGACGAGGTAGCCGAGCTGGTGCTGGGCGGGAACTATCGCCAGACCCAGGCGCTGGAGCTTGCCGAGCCGACCTCAAAAACGGATCTTGACTCCTTCCGCCGCTTCATCAATGAGATGGAGGCCGCCGGCCATATTGACCGGGAGTTGGAGTTCCTGCCCGCCGACGACGTCTTGCAGGAGCGCGCCCAGCACGGTCAGGGCATGCTGCTGCCGGAGCTCGCCGTGCTGCTTTCCTACGCCAAGAGCACGCTCAAGAATGACCTGGTGGCGTCCGAGGTGCCGGACGATCCGGTGGTGCGCGCCTACGTGGAAGGCGCTTTTCCCCAGGTGCTGGCCGAGCGCTATCGCGACGAGATGTACCAGCACCGCCTGGTACGGGAAATCGTCGCGACCCAGCTGGCCAACGATCTGGTCGAGCACATGGGGATCGTCTTCGTGCGGCGCCTGATGGACTCGACCGGGTGCGGCCGTGCCGAGATCGCTCGCGCCTACGTGGTGGCCGCCCACAGCTTCCAGCTGCACAGCCTGTGGGCGCAGATCGAGGCGCTGGACAATCAGGTGCCAAGCGCAGTGCAGTACTCGATGATGCTCGATCTGATGCGCATGATGCGTCGCGCCACCCGCTGGTTCCTGCGTCAGCGCAGCGCCATGAGCACCCGGGAGGCCATCGACTACTTCAAGCCGCGGCTGGCTCAGCTGCAGGACAATATCGGCAAGCGGCTGCGCGGTGAAGAAGCCGAGCGCTGGGCCGTGCGTCGCGATGAGCTGGTCGAGGCTGGAGTGCCCGAGGCGCTGGCGGCCACGCTGGCGGCGTCCGGCAGCCTGTATGCCGCGCTTGGGATCATCAGCGTGGCAAGCCAGACCGGCAACAAGCCGCAGCGCGTTGCCGAAGTGTTCTACGAAGTCGGCGCGCGTCTCGAGCTGCCCTGGGTGATTCAGCAGGTGACCCAGCTGGAAGTGCGCGATAGCTGGCAGGCCAAGGCGCGGGAGAGCTTTCGCGACGATATCGAACGCCAGCAGCTGGCGCTGACGGCCAGCGTGCTCGACATGCAGGAGGGCCCGCGCGAGCCGACCGAGCGCACTCAGGCCTGGCTGACTCAGCACGACACCATCCATGAGCGCTGGTGCCGCCTGCTAGACGAGGTGCGCGCTACCCAGGCCGGTTTCCCGCTGTTCGCGGTGGCCGTGCGCGAGCTGGTCGACCTGAGCGAGAGCAGTCGCGCCGGCTAACGATGCGTGCGTGATACCGAGGACCAGAAACCCCGCCGCGGCGGGGTTTTTACGTACAGAATGGCCGTGCCCGGAGGGTCGCTACAGCAGAAAGGCGGTGGCCAGCCCCAGGAAAGACATGAAGCCGATGACGTCGGTGACGGTGGTCAGGATCACCGAGCCGGACAGCGCCGGGTCGGCGCCCATGCGCTTGAGCATCAGCGGGATCACGATGCCGGCAAAGCCGGCGGCCAGCATGTTGATCACCAGGGCGGCGGCCAGGATGGCGCCGATGGCCAGGCTGTCGAACCACAGCATGGCCAGGCTCGCCACCACCAGCGACCAGAGCACGCCGTTGAGTGCGGCGATGCCGATCTCCTTGCGCAGCAGCCAGCCGCGGTTGGTGCGGCTGACCTGGCCCAGCGCCATGCCGCGGATGGCCAGGGTCAGGGTCTGGCTGCCGGCGATGCCGCCCATGCTGGCAACGATCGGCATCAGCACCGCCAGCGCCACCACCTTGCTGAGCACATCCTCGAAGCGGCCGATCACCCAGGCGGCCAGAAAGGCGGTGAGCAGGTTGATGCCGAGCCAGACGGCGCGGCGCCTGGCGCTTGAGAAAACCGGAGCGAACAGGTCCTCCTCCTCGTCGAGGCCGGCCATGTTCATCAGCGCCTGCTCGGAGTCTTCCAGCATCACGTCGACCATGTCGTCGATCACGATGCGGCCCAGCAGCGTGCCGTCCTCGTCCACCACCGGCGCCGAGACCAGGTCGTGGGTTTCGAACAGCGTCGCCACCTCGCGCGCTTTCATGGTGCCCTGGATGATGTCTATGTCGGTGTCCATCAGCTCGGCCACGAGCATGTCGGGGTCGTTGGCCACCAGCTGCGACAGCGACAGCACGCCCATGAAGCGACCGCTGCGATCGACCACCATTAGGCGATCCATGTTGTCTGGCACCGTTTCTTTCCAGCGCAGGAAGCGCTGCACGGTTTCCAGGGTGACGTCGGGGCGCACCACGATGGTGTCGGTGCGCAGCAAACGCCCGACAGAGCCCTCTTCGAAGGCCAGGGTCTCCTCCAGGCGCAGGCGCTGCAGGGCATCCATGGAGCGCAGCATGTCCTCGGCGACCCGCTGCGGCAGGTCCTCGAACAGCTCGGCCAGGTCGGCGCTGTCCAGGCCCTCGGTCGCCGCGACGATCTCGCCCGGCGCCATTTTCCGGATCAGGCTGCCGCGGGCCTCGTCATGCACATGCAGCAGAACTTCGCCGTCGACTTCCTGAGGCACCTGCTGCCACAGCCTGATGCGCTCTGCCGTCGGCAGCGACTCCAGCAGCAGGGCGATCTCGGCCGGCTCAAGGTCGGTCATGACCGCCTTGACCTGATCGATGCGCTCCTCTTCCAGCGCCTGATGGATCAGCGAGAGACGAGACTCGAGCGTTTGGCTAGGTTCCATCATGGGGTGCGTCCCGTAGTGCGGGCCCACCGCGACTGACAGGGGCCGCGATGTGTCCTATGTTGATTCTTGCTACCACTCAGTACGTCACAATAAGGAGTGCCAACATGGCTGGCAGCAGTGAAGGCTACCACGAGCCGGTCGAGGAGCTTAGCAGCGAAACGCGCGACTACCATCGCGCTATCGTTTCGCTGATGGAAGAGCTCGAAGCGGTCGACTGGTACAATCAGCGCATCGACGTCTGTCGCGATGACGCGCTGCGCAAGATCCTTGAACATAACCGTGATGAAGAAAAGGAGCACGCCGCCATGGTGCTGGAATGGCTGCGCCGCCGCGACACCATGCTGGACAAGCATCTGCGCGAATTCCTGTTCAGCGAGGGCGAGATTTCCCACTAGCGCTCAATTATCATGATCGCTAATATCGCTCTTTCCCTGCCCCGCCGTCCGGCGGGGTTCGTCGTTGTGGGCAAGCTACGCTATAATCGCCGCGCCTTTTCGCCTTGCCCCGCCCTGGATGGAGCCGACATGTATTCGCTAGCCCGTTCGCTGCTGTTTCGTCTCGAGGCGGAGAAATCCCATGCCCTGGCGCTGGCGAGTCTGGACTGGGCGCATCGCCTGGGGGTTGCCCGGCGGCTGGGCGGCGGGCGGGTCGATGATCCTGTCACCCTGATGGGGCTGAATTTTCCCAATCGGGTGGGGCTCGCTGCCGGGCTCGACAAGAATGCCGATCACCTCGACGCGCTGGGCGCGCTGGGCTTTGGCTTTATTGAAGTTGGCACCGTAACGCCCAGGCCCCAGGCGGGGAATCCCCGACCGCGGCTGTTTCGCCTGCCCGAAGCCGGCGCCATCATCAACCGCATGGGTTTCAACAATGCCGGCGTCGATCATCTGATCGAGCGCGTCAAGGCGTCGCGCTTCAACGGCATCCTTGGCATCAACATCGGCAAGAACTTGACTACCCCGGTGGAGCAGGCAGTGGACGACTACCTGCTGTGCCTGACCCGGGTTCACGCCCATGCCGACTACGTTACCGTCAACATTTCTTCGCCCAATACGCCGGGGCTGAGAGATCTCCAGTTCGGGGCTCGGCTCGATGCGCTGCTGGGCCGGCTGCGAGAGGAGGGCACGCGGCTGGACCAGGCCGCGGGGCGCAGGGTGCCGCTGGCGGTCAAGATCGCACCGGACATGAGCGAAGAGGAAGTGGCGCTGGTGGCGCGCAGCCTGCAACACAGCGGCCTCGATGGGGCTATCGCGACCAACACCACGCTATCGCGGGAGGCCGTGCAGGGGCTGACGCACGGCGATGAGCAGGGCGGCCTGTCCGGGCGGCCGGTGTTTGCATCGTCCAACCGGGTGATCAGGATCCTGCGCGAGGAGCTGCCGGACATGCCGATCATCGGCGTGGGCGGCATCGACAGCGGCGAAGCGGCCCTGGCCAAGCGTGCCGCCGGAGCGGATCTGGTGCAGCTCTATTCGGGGTTCATTTACCGCGGGCCGCCGCTGGTGGGGGAGTGCGCTCGGGCGCTGCGCGACGGTCGGGCGAAATGACAGCCGCAAAAAAGCCCATGACGCAGCATGGGCTCCGGGATGTTTCAGGCAGCGAAGGACGCTTAGCGTCATCCGCTCGATACGCTGGCTAGATCACTAAAGGGTTCTTATGAATACCCGCAATGCCTGTCATGCCCGACCACTGGTCATCACGACCTTCACGCCAACCGCTCATCCAGTATTCGCGGAGATTGACTTCCTGACTGGGGCAGTCGTCCCTGGACTTGCCGGTAACGCCGGCTTTGTACCCTCTAACATAGGCCCGCTGGAAGCGATCACGTTTCTGTCGTTTCATTGCTTACCCTCTTTCGTCTTTAGGTAGCTTGCGACGTGCTGGAGAACGCGTAAGTTGCTGACGAGGCGTTCTCGCGATGCTTGGGAATTCCTTTGTTTAACTGTGGGTTAACGTTGATGTCTAGCGTCGCTATCTAATTGCCAAGGCCAGCCTCGATGCTGTTAACGGCTAGCTCAAAAATTTCGTTAACAACCTTACATGCCTTGCAAGATAGCGACACAGCCACCTATAGCGCAGTATAGGGTCTGTTGTCGACAGGCAATTTGTAACTGAAAGTGGAACAGCGCTGCCATCGTGCAGCGCTGGCCGCACACACCGATGGACAGGCAAACATGCAAGCACAGACGATCCCGTCACCGACCTTTCTGGCCACCTGCCCCGGCGGCATGGAGCTGCTGCTGGCCGAGGAGCTGGCCGGGCTGGGAGCAACTCCAGGCAAGACAACCGTGGCCGGCGTGCACTTCGAGGCCAGCCTGGCGGTGGCCTATCGCGCCTGCCTGTGGTCGCGGCTGGCCAACCGAGTCATCCTGTGCCTGGCGCAGGAAGAAGGCATCGAGACACCCGATCAGCTGCGCGCCGCCTCCGCCGCCATCGACTGGCGTCATCATCTGGCGCCGCGGCGCACCCTGGCGGTGGACTTTCAGGGCAGGAGCGACGCCATTCGACACACCCGCTTCGGCGCCCAGACGGTCAAGGACGGCGTGGTGGATCGCCTGCAGGCCGAAGGGCTGGAGCGACCCGAGGTGGAGCCTCGCCGGCCGGATCTGTCTATTTACGCCAAGCTGCAGCGCGGCCGGCTGACGCTGGGTATCGATCTTTCCGGCGACAGCCTGCATCGGCGCGGCTACCGCCTTGACGTGGGCCACGCGCCGCTCAAGGAGAACCTGGCCGCGGCGCTGCTGATTCGCTCGGGCTGGCCGGAGCTTGCCCGGCAGGGGGCGGCGCTGGTCGATCCGCTGTGCGGCGCCGGCACCCTGCTGATCGAGGCGGCCCTGATGGCGGCCGACCAGGCGCCCGGCCTGCATCGTGAGCGCTTTGGCTTTCACGGCTGGGCGGGGCACGATGACGCGGCCTGGCGCGAGCTGAAGCGCGAGGCCGAGGCCCGGGCCAGCATTGGCCGCAGGCGCTGCCGCAATCGGATCTACGGCTTCGATCGCAGCCCGCCGGCGCTAGCGGCGGCCAAGGCCAACGCCATGCGCGCCGGGATTCCCGCGCTGATCCAGCTGGAAGGCGCAGGGCTTGCCGAGATGCGCCGTCCGGCCGCGCTGGACGAGGCCGCAACGGGGCTGATTGTGACCAACCCGCCTTACGGCGAGCGGCTTGGCGAGCTGCCCGAGCTGGTGGGGCTTTATACTACCCTGGGCGCGCGGGTGAAGGCCGCCTTTCCCGGCTGGCGGCTGGCGCTATTCACCGCCAACCCGGACCTGGGCCACCGGCTGGGGCTGCGAGCCTACCGGCACTACTCGCTGAAGAACGGGCCGCTCGACGCTCGCCTGCTGCTGATGCAGATTCCTGCCGCCGAAGAGACGACCGAAAGCGAGGCCCCGAAAGCGGGGGCGATAAAATCGGAGGCGACAGCAGGGGCCACAGAAGAAAAGAAGAAAGACGCGGGAGAAAAGTGCGCGCCACAGGCAGCGTCGCCGCCGCGCTCCGAGGGCGCGCAGATGTTTGCCAACCGGCTGGAGAAGAATCGGCGCCGCTTGCGCAGGTGGCTCAGGCGCAGCGGCGTCAGCTGCTACCGGCTGTACGACGCCGATATGCCGGAGTATGCCCTGGCCATCGATGTGTACGGCGACCACGTGCACGTTCAGGAGTACGCCGCTCCGCGCTCGGTCAACGCGGCCCAGGCCCAGCGCCGCCTTCACGACGCCCTGGCGGTGATTCCCGAGGTGCTCGAGGTCGATCCCGCAAGGGTGGTCGTCAAGCGCCGCGAGCGCCAGAGCGGGCGTGCCCAGTATCGCCGCCAGGATAGCCGCGGCGAGCGCTTCGTGGTGCAGGAAGGACCGGCGCGGCTGTGGGTCAACCTGCGCGACTACCTCGATACCGGGCTGTTTCTTGATCATCGCCCGGTGCGCCGGCGGCTGGCCGAGATGGCGGCGGGCAAGCGCTTTCTCAACCTGTTCTGCTATACCGCCACGGCCACCGTCCAGGCGGCGCTGGGCGCCGGGCCGAGCGGGGAAAGCAGCGGAGCCAGCGACAGTGTCAGCGTCGACATGTCCAACACCTACCTGGAGTGGGCGCGCGACAACTTCGCCCTCAACGGCCTGGACGCCTCGCGCCATCGGCTGGTGCGCGACGACTGCCTGCGCTGGCTGGAGAGGGCCACCGACCGGTTCGACCTGATCTTTCTCGACCCGCCGACCTTCTCCAACTCCAAGAAGATGGCCGCCAGCAGCCTCGATGTGCAGCGCGACCACGGTCGCCTGGTGCGCCTGGCCATGGCGCGTCTCGCCCCCG
>DATHXP010000286.1:0-2108 GCA_035459605.1 Halomonas sp.
AGCAGCGGCGAGTCGGCGCCGCGCAGCACCATCAGCGGGCAGCGAATGGCGCGCCAGTCGGCCCAGCCATCGCGTGGCGTATCGTGGATGAATTGCTCGCCGATGCGCGGGTCGAAATGGAAGGTCCAGCCGCCGTCGGGCAGGCGGCGGGCGCTGTCATGCACCAGCCGGCGCCAGGTCGCTTCGCAGCGAATACCGAGGCTGGCATAGTGGGTGCGCAGCTCATGATCCAGCTCGCTGTAGCGGCTGAAGCGGTGCGGCTGGGCGAAATAGGCAGCGATCAGCGTCAGCGCCTCGGGGTCCAGGGCGGGGCCGATATCGTTGAGCATCAGCCGTTCGATGCGCCCGGCGTGGTGCGGGTCTGAGGCCAGTCGCATGCCCAGCAGGCCGCCCATGGAGGTGCCGACCCAGGGCACGCTATCCAGCCCGAAGTGATCCAGCACGGCGACTGCTATTGTCACGTAGTGCGCGTATAAATAGTGCTGGTCTGGAGTCTGTGACCAGCTCGACAGTCCTCGCCCGGGGGTGTCCGGCGCAATCACGCGCCAGTCGGGGCCGAGCCTGCGGGCGAGGGCGTCAAAGTCGCCGCCGTGGCGCGCCAGGCCGTGCCAGGCGACAAGGGTGCGTGGGGCATGGGGATGCCAGGTGCGCACCGCGATTTCCAGGTCGCGCACCTTGAGCAGGGTCAGAGCGTCCATTCGTGCTGTTCTCCTGTCGCGTTGGCCGTGGAGCCTGCCAGACGTTTTTTGCTATGCAGTATAAGCGGTTTAATAATGTCGAAAAAATTCACACTTCGTGCACGAATGACCTGATGGTTTTCAGGCATTAACATGCGACAATGCATGTAAAATCACGTGCCTACAGATCGAGGATGAGCCGATGATGCGTCCCAGCACTTCCCGCCCTGCCCGCCTGACCGGGGAGCGTTCCTTTCGCCGAGCTCTGCTGCCGGTACTGATCGCTTCGGCCCTGGCCGCGCCCGTGCAGGCGGCCGACCTGCTGATTATCGCCCGTGATGCCCTGGACAACAACGCCGAGCTGTCATCGGAGCGCGCGGTGACGCGCAGCGTCGAGGAGGGGCGTCAGGTCCAGCGCGGTGACCTGCTGCCCCAGATCGATGTTTCCGGGGATGTGACGCACAATCGCCTGCACAGCAGCCAAAGCATCGAAGGTGCTCCGAGCCGGATGGGAGGAGGGGGAGGGGACGACAGCTATAACAGCGCCAGCCTGGCCCTGAATGCCACCCAGGCGCTCTACGATGCCATCAGCAGCCGCGAGGTGGCGCGGGCCGAGCGCGAGATCGACGAGCAGCTCTACCGCTTGGCGGCCACCGAGCAGCAGGTGCTGATCGACGTCGCCACGGACTACTTCGAGATCCTGCGTGCCTACGAGGTGCTCCAGGCGCGCCTGGCCCAGGAGCGAGCCATCGGGCGTGAGCTGGAGCAGGCGCGGGAAGAGTTCGAGGTGGGGCTGATCGCCATTACCGAGGTCGAAGAGGCCCGGGCCCGCTTCGACCGCTCGCGGGCCGACCGCATCGTCGCCGAGAGCGACCTGCAGGTGGCCTTCGAGAAGCTCGAGCGCCTCACCGGCCAGCGCTATGAGAGCATCGAGGCGCTGGGCCAGGAGCTGCCGATTGAGCCTCCCGAGTTTTCCGGCCGCGACCACTGGGTGGAGCTGGCCATGCAGAACAACCCGCTGGTGCTGGCCAGCCAGGCCGGCGTCGAAGTGTCGCGCAGCAGCGTTGATATCGCGCGTGCCCAGCGCCTGCCGGCGGTCGACGCCTTCGCCAGCTACCAGTACAGCGACAGCGATGAGGATGGGGTCACGGGGCACGATGCGTACAGCCAGGTGGGGATCAGGCTCAGCGTGCCGCTCTACACCGGCGGGCGGACCAGCGCGACCATTCGCCAGAACACCTACCTGCTGGAGTCCAGCCAGTACAATTTCGAAGACCAGCGCCGCGAGACCATCCAGGAGGTGCGTTCGCTCTACACTCAGGTCAGCAACGACGTGGCCACGGTAGAGGCGCGGGCCCAGGCCGTGGTGTCCAACCAGAGCGCCCTGGACGCCACGCGGGCAGGCTATGAAGTCGGTACGCGTAACATTGT